>PLGA01000592.1 GCA_003139735.1 Bryobacterales bacterium
GTCGAGCGCGTCGGCGACACCGCATTCATTCAACTGCACGCTCCCAGCTTCCAGGCGCTGTCGCCGCGGCAGCAGGCCTTGGCGTATTGGCTGACGCAGGCTTCGATCGCCATCGACCCGATTATTTACGATCAGTTGTCCGCCTACGGTCTGCAACAGAAACGTCTGCTTGAGGAAATCATGGCGCGTCCGAACGGCATCGACCCGGCGGCAATGGCGAAGATCTCCGAATTCGCGAAACTTTTCTGGGCCAACCGCGGCAATCACAACGAGATGACATCGCAGAAATTTCTGCCCACTTTTACCTTCGAACAGTTGAAGGAAGCCGCGTTGATCGCGCAGCAAAACGGAGCATTTCGCACGGCGTACGCCGATCTTCCCCCGTTGAAGAAACCAGCCGATCTGACGCGGGAACTGGAGTCATTGCGCGCTTCGCTTTTTGATCCCGCGTTTGAGCCGATGACGACCGCCAAGAGTCCGGTGGGAGGAAAGGACACGATCCAGGCCAGTTCGAACACTTTTTACCCGGGCTTGAGTCTGGACGATCTGAAGGGGTTTCAAGAAAAGTATCCGCTGAACTCGCGGGTGGTCAAAGGCGCGGACGGCAAACTTACCGAACTCGTTTACCGCGCCGGCACGCCCGACGGCAAGGTCGCTCCCGGACTGTATGCCACGTTCCTGAAGAAGGCGGTCGAATGCCTTGAGAAAGCCCGCGGCTACGCCGAACCCGCGCAGGCCGAGGTGATTGATCCGCTCATCCGCTTCTACCAGACCGGCGAATACGCGGACTGGGTGGCATTCGGCACCGCGTGGGTGCAGAACGACGCCACGGTGGACTTTGACAACGGCTTCATCGAGGTCTATCGCGACGCCCGCGGCGCGAAAGGAAGCTCGCAGAGTTTTGTCACCATCACCGACAAGCCCGTCACCACGGCCATGAAAAAACTGGCCGAAAATGCCGGCTATTTCGAAGCGAAGGCTCCTTGGGACGCGAAGTACAAACGCGAGCAGTTCACGCCGCCGGTGGTGAAGGCGGTAGAGACGCTGATTGAATCCGGCGATTTCACCGTCCCCACGGTGGGCGACAATCTGCCCAACGAAAACGAAATCCACGAAAAATATGGCACCAAGAATTTTCTCTTCACCGGGAGCAGCCGCGCCCTGGACCAGTCCGCCGGTAAGACGGGCATCGCGGAATTCGCCGCCGGCCCCGCCGAGGTCGAACGCAACGCCAAGTACGGCGGGGAAGCTGAGGACCTGATGACGGCCTTGCACGAAGTCATCGGCCACGGCTCGGGCAAGCTCAGCCCCAAGCTGACGCATGAGGCGTCGTTTTATCTGAAGGAATACTTCTCGGCGCTGGAGGAAGCGCGCGCCGACCTGATGGCGTTATGGAACGCCTTCGATCCCAAGCTGAAGGAGCTAGGGCTGGTCTCCTCCGACGACGTGGGCCGCGTGATGTATAACGACGCGGCGCGCGTGATGCTGACGCAGCTTCGCCGCATCCCGAAGGGCGACGCCATCGAAGAAGACCACGAACGGGACCGCCAGTTGATCGCCCGCTACATTATGGACAAGACCGGGGCCATCGCGACGACCGCGCGCAACGGAAAGACCTACGTCACAGTGAAAGACTATAAGAAGATGCGCGAAGGCGTGGGAATGCTGCTCGCCGAGCTGATGCGCATCAAGGCGGAAGGCGACTACGACGCGGTCAAGGCGCTGATGGACAAATACGCCGTGCATTTCGACCCGGCGCTGCGCGACCAGGTGGTCGAGCGTTACAAGAAGCTCAATCTGCCGACGTACTACACGGGAATCAACGCCGATCTGGCGGCGCAACTGGATGCCGCGGGACGCGTGACGAAGGTGGACATCGGCTATCCGCGCGACTACGTGAAGCAGCAGTTGAGCTACAGCGCGATGTACGCGAAGCCCTGAGGGCGAACGCCGGCCGAGCGGCTCAGCCGGATGCGGCTGCCGGAGCAGTTCCAGCGCGCGGCCGACGACCGCCGATGTATCCCGACGGAGTGGCCCAAGCGCCCGGCCGAGCCGGTAAAGCTGAAGTAGGGTCAGGCTCCGTAAGCATCGCGGCACTAACCTTCGGGGACTTGATGGACAGCACACCCCACTGGTATCCAGTGGAGAGGAAGCTGCCCATGAACCTCTCGCTGACCACGGCCACGAATGAACGCGGATTGGAAACAAAACACTTACACGATTCAATTCCGCGCGCGTCTTACGCTCCGAGACGGTCGCGCCGGCGCAAGGGCGCGGAAACCATAGAATTCGCACTGACGTTCCTGCCATTTGTCGCAATGCTGTTCTTGCTGGTGGATTCCGCGTGGGCGATTTTCGCGAAAAGTACGCTCGAGTACGCGGTCCGCGCTGGAGTGCGGCAGGGTATCACCATCACGGGAACACAGGCCACGGCCGCGGGTTCGAACCAAACGGCGATGGTCAAGGCAATCGTTCAGTCGAACGCGCTCGGATTACTCTCCGGCGCCACGGGACTGTCGGAGATCAAAGTGAATTACTTCCTCCCGCCGGCGCCGGGCTCGAACGGGGCTATGACGGATGTTTCCACTCAGACCAACGGGAACGCGCCGCTGAACGTCATGCAGGTCTCGGTCCAAGGCTACAGCATAGCGTCACTGGTGCCCCGCATGTTTAGTTGGAAGACGAAGGGCGATGGCAGCGCTATGGCGATTGGCGCAGTCGCCGCCGACCTGATCGAGCCCGGAAGCGACTCGCCGCCCATCGGAACGGCCCCCTAGAGAATAGTGTATGAGCCAAAAGAACCAGCGAGGCGTATCGATCGTCGAGTTCTGTTTTTCAATGCTGGTCCTCGTTCCCATGTTGCTTGGCACCATCGGAACCGGACTCAACCTGGTCATGGAACTGCAGACCATCGAACTCGCCCGGGACGCCGGGCACATGTACGCGAGAGCAGGCCCTGCAGCGGATTTCTCGCAACCGGGTTACCAGACCTTGCTAGCGTCGATCGGCTCCACGTTGGGGCTGAGCACCACCGCCGGCAAGGGCAGCGCCGTGTTGATTCTTTCCCAGGTGCTGTACGTGGATAAGGGGATCTGCGCGTCCGACGGCAAGGTAGACGGCAGCGGAAACCCTCTGGGCTGCACGAACTACGGAGATTGGGTGTTTACGCAGCGGCTCACAATCGGCAACTCCAGCGTGAAGACGAGCAATTACGGGAGTCCGGTGGTCACGGGGAAAACCCCAGTGACCATCGCATCCAACGGAGGCATTTCACTTAGCGATCAGGTGACCAACGTGGGAGACGTGGCCACTTTTGGCGTTGGGATCAACCCCTACAAGAACGTGAGCGGAGTGGTCAGCGGATTGCCGTCGGGCCAGACGATCTTCATCGCGGAAGCCGCGGCCAAAGGGTACGCGATGCCGCCAATTGTGAACAGTCCGCTGATGTATTCCTATAACATGTTCTGAGTTGAGGCCAAAGGGAGAAGCTATGCCAAGGAATTTCCGTCGCGGGTCCAGCCAACGGGGATCGATCCTCTTATTGGCGACATTCTCGCTGCCAGTGCTGATGGTGCCGTTGGTGGGCCTGGCGATTGACGCGACCATCGTTCGCATCGCGCAGGCTAAACTTTCCGCCGCCGCGGATGGCGCCGCACTCGGGGCCGGGCGGTTGCTGGGCACGACGGCCAATACCCAGGAAATCGCGACCGAGTTTGTGAATGCGAACTTTCAGACCGGTTCGTCGGGTTTCTGGGGCGTCACCAATTTTACGCCCACCGTTACCNNCGCAGAGACTCGCGGATCGTGATGGTAATCGACCGCTCCGGTTCCATGAGCGGCTCCGACGGCGCCGGCAGCACGGTGATCGCGGATGTGATCAGCTACGCCCAGGGCTTTGCGGAGAAATTCACCGAGGGAGCCGACGAATTGGGGTTGGTGGTCTACGATGGCAGCGCGGTGGTCGGCTACCCCACCGTTCGGCCCTGGGATTCCACCACCACCAAGACCTCGACAGGCGGCCCGGACACCAGCTTCTACTCCGGCGCCGGCGCCGATATGATCCATCAGATTGCCGCCATTAAAGCGGCCGGGTTCACCGGAATGGCCGAAGGTCTGTGGGTGGCGTACATCGAGCTTCAAAAGGCCCATATGAGGGACATGGCGGCCGGCGGGGGCGTTGACGACCGCACGAACTCCATCGTTCTCTTTACGGACGGCTTACCGACGGCCGTGACGGTGCACCTGAACAATACGTTGGACAACTCTATCCTCTCCACCAGCGCTTGCACCTATAAGGCTAACGATACGCAGAAGATGATCGGCTGGGTAGGTATATTGGGGCCACCCTTTACCACCGGCGGCGGCAGCAACATCTCCGGAGTTTACGGGCGTGCCAGCAGCGACACCACCCAAACCGCGGCTTGGTGGATGGCAAACTCGTGGATTAACAACACCCAAGGCGACTCGGAGCCGGGCGCCCCCGTTCCCAACACGCCCGAGGGTGGCTGCAACAATATCTACAGCGACTACAGCGGCAAACCAAGCTCCAATTTCCAAACCTCGGGCAAGACCGATCTCAAGCAGGTGCCTAACATAGACGGGTGGGGCAACAGCATGGACGGGACGGCGTACACGAACTCCGCCGTCTATGATTCCTCTGGATCGGTTGCGACCCCATACACAGGCGCCCTCGACCATACCCAGGTGACGAACCCATCCGATTGGGCGCTCGCCTCATGGAACGAAACGGACACTACCGCCAATAACATCCGGAACGATAGCAACCTGGTCAACCGAGCGGGCGATACCGAGAACATTATGCCCACGATCTACACGATCGGGTACGAGGGAGACGGCGGCGTCGATCAAGGGTTGCTGTTGCGGATCGCCAACGACAAGAGCTCCAGCTCCTACAACGGCTCCCAGGCGACCGGAATGTATATACCGGCGTCGAACACGTCCGCCCTGGCCACCGCATTCACCACCGTCGCTTCGGCAATTCTACGGCTGTCGAAATAATCCCGACTTCCAGGCAGGCAGGATCCGGCGGCGCTGCGCGGCGGCATGGTCGAAGAATCTTGTTACCTATCGGCCGCTGGAGGCATCTGACGAATATGGGGAAATCGCGCCTCTTATGAAATCTTCCAAAGCCACAATTACGGAACTGCAGCCTCCGCCGGAAGAAGCCGCGCCGGCCGGGGGATACAGGATCTTTAATCGGGTTACCGACTGGATTACCAACGAGCGCACGCAGTTGATCGACATTACCGAGCGCATTAACGAGATTGTGCGCAAGAGCGGCATTCGCAACGGAATCGTGCACTTGCAGTCGCTGCACACCACTACCGCCGTGTTCATCAACGAATGGCAGGACGCCCTGCTGCACGACGTGCGCAAGTTCGTGGAAGGCCTGGTCCAGCGGGAAGACTACTGGCGGCATAACGACCCGGTCTACTCGGACTGCGAGCGCCAGAACGCGGATTCGCACTTGCGCGGGATGCTGTTGGGACAGACCCTCTGTCTGCAGGTGAGGAATTCGGCGGTGATGCTGGGTTCCTGGCAGAGCATCATTCTGGCGGAGTTCGACGGACCGCGCAGCCGTTCGATGTCCGTTCAGGTTTCCGGCGTCTAGCGGCGTCTCCAATGCCGAAGCGCTTCACGCTCCCGGAGGCCCAAGGTCTGATTCCGGAGGTTTCCCGGCTTCTGCGCGAAGCGGTGGCTCTGAAAGCCGAGTTCGACAAAGCCGAAGAGGCCTTCCGCGCCTCCACCGAACGCATCATGGCGATGGGCGGCATGAACGTGGACCGCGATAGCGTCCGCGAAGTCAAGGTCCGCCGCGAATCCGCCGCCGCCCGCTTGCCCAAGGCCATCGAGCGGGTCCAGCAAATGGGCTGCGTGGTGAAGGATCTCGATATTGGGCTGGTGGATTTCCCAACACTTTTCCGGGGCGTCGAGGTGTACCTTTGCTGGAGGCTTGGGGAGCCGGCCATTCAGTTTTGGCACGGGGTGGATGAGGGGTTCGCCAAGCGGAAAGCGATCGACCAGGACTTCCGCGACCACCACCGCGGAGACCTGGAACAATAGCCATGGCTTCGACCGGCGGCCGCGAAATCGAAATCAAGCTGGCGGTGGCGGACGCCGCGGCGGGCCGGGCAATCCTGAGGCGCGCCGGCTTCCACGTCTCCAGGCGCAGGGTCTTCGAGAACAACACGGTGTTCGATACGGCGCAACGGACCTTGCGCGTCGCCGGCGCCCTTCTGCGAGTGCGGACCGCCGGCCGCGCGGCTACCCTGACCTACAAAGGCCCGGCGGTGGCCGGGTCCAGGCACAAGAACAGAGAAGAGCTGGAAGTGGAGGTTCCCGATGCGCGCACGACGGCCGCCATTGTGGAGCGCCTGGGGTTCGAGCCGGTTTTCCGCTACCAGAAATACCGGACGGAGTACTCCGAGACCTCCGGCGGCGGAATGGCGACGCTCGACGAAACGCCCATCGGGGTCTACCTGGAACTGGAAGGCGCCGCACGCTGGATCGACCGCACCGCGCGCCGGCTGGGATTCGCCGAGAGCGACTACATCACGGCGAGCTACGCCACGCTTTACGTGGAGGGATGTCGGCGTCGTGGCGTGACGCCGGATGACATGGTGTTCGATCCCTCTTGACGGTTTTCTTGACGCGGAGACGCGGAGGCGCGGAGAAAACCTATAAGGGCCCGACGAGACGGGACGAATCTTGCCTAACCAAAGCGGTTTCTCCGCGTCTCCGCGTCAAAGGTACGCTTGCAGGCTTAATACCGATACAGCCAGCGGGCCTTCTCGACGACCTTGGCGGTATTCGGCAGGAACGCGTCTTCGAGCGGAGGGCTGTAGGGGACCGGAGTATCGGGCGCGGTGACCCGCACGATGGGGGCGTCCAGGTATTCGAAGACGCTCTCTGAGATGCTGGCGGCCAGTTCGCCGGCCATGCCGCCGGTGCGCGTATCCTCGTGCAATATGAGGACCTTGGAGGTCTTCTTGACGCTCGCGCACACGGTTTCGCGATCAAGCGGCAGCAACGTGCGCAAATCCACCACCTCCGCCGAAATACCCTCCCCGGCGAGTTGATCCGCGGCTTCGAGCGCCGTCCAAACCATGGCGCCATAGGTGACGATGCTCAGATGGCCGCCCTTGCGCACCACCTTGGCCTTGCCGATGGGGACGGTATACTCGCCGGCCGGCAGATCCTCCTTGATGCGGCGGTAAAGGCCCTTGTGCTCGAAGAAGAGCACGGGGTCGTTATCGCGAATGGCGGATTTGATGAGGCCTTTGGCATCGTAGGCCGTGGCGGGGGCCACTACTTTCAGTCCGGGCGTGCGTACAAACCACATCTCGGGGTTCTGGGAGTGGAACGGGCCGCCGTGGATGCCCCCGCCGGAAGGCGCACGCACGACGATAGGCACGGCCGCGCCCCAGCGATAACGGGACTTGGCGGCGAAATTGACGATTTGATCGAATGCGCAGGTGATGAAATCGGCGAACTGCATCTCCGCCACCGGCCGCAGGCCCATGTAGGAAGCGCCGATGGCGGCTCCCACGATGGCGGCTTCCGAGATGGGCGTATCCACCACGCGTTTTTCGCCGAAGTGCTCGTAAAAGCCATCGGTTACCTTGAAGGCGCCGCCGTAGACGCCGATGTCCTCGCCAATCAGGAAGACGTTGGGGTCGCGTTCCATTTCCTCCCACAGGCCTTGGCGGATCGCTTCCAGGTAAGTGGTGGACATGACTATTGGTCCCCGTAGACGCCGTCCGTCAGAGTTGCCGGATCGGGGTAAGGGCTGGCCTCGGCGAATGCCACGGCCTCGTCCACTTCCTTACGCACGGCGGCCTGAATGGCGTCGATCTCATTCCGCTCGGCCCAACCCTCGGCGGTCATGCGGGCTTCCAGGCGCGCGATGGGATCGAGCTTTCCCCACTCCTCGAACAACTCCGGCGGCACGTAGTGGGCGGCATCGTGCGCGGAGTGGCCGGTCATGCGAAATGTTTTGCATTCAAGCAGATAGGGACCCTTGCCGGCGCGCACGTACTCCAGGGCGCGTCCGGTAGCCTGATGCACGGCCAGGACGTCGTTGCCGTCGATGATTTCGGCGGGGGTGTTGTACGCCGGGCCGCGGTCGGCCACGTTGGCGCAAGCCATCTGTAGGGACATGGGCGTGGAATAGGCGTACTGGTTGTTGTTGCAGATCCAGACCACCGGCAGTTTCTGCACGGACGCGAAGTTCATGCCCTCGTGCCAGTGGCCCACGCTGGTGGAGCCTTCGCCGAACCAGCACATGGCGACGTTCTTCCTGCCCAGGTACTTGAGCGCCAGCGCGGCGCCGGCGGCCACGGGAACGGTGGCGGCCAGCGCGCTGATGATGGCCACCACGTTGAGTTGGAGGTCGCCCATGTGCATGTTGGCGTCCCGTCCGTGGGTGACGCCATCGGCGCGGCCCATGTACTGGGCCAGAATGCGGCCAGCCGGCACGCCTCGGATGAGGTAGGCGGCCATATCGCGATGGGTGGGAAACAGGACGTCGCCGGGGTCGGCCTGAAGCGCGGCGCCGGTGGAAATGGCCTCCTGGCCGCGGCCCACGTACACGCCGCCCACAATCTTGCCCTGGCGGTAGAGCTTGCGCTCGATGCGGTCCTCCATCTCGCGCATCAAGCTCATGTAATAGAGGCACTTATGCGCAAGGGCGGCCTCCTCGCGCCGGCCTGTGGGAACAGCCTGCGTCGCGCTCATCCGGAACTTCCCAACGCTCTGAGTCTCAGTCGGTAGTATAGCGCGAAAGGGGATCCCGGAGGCTCGTTCGGACGGTGGCATCAGCGGGTATGCTGTACCACGGCGATGGCTTTGGCGAGATCGGCCGGAGTGCGGACCACCAGCGTTTTGCCCTTCAGGGAAATCATGGCGGCGTTGATTATGTCGGCGTAAGCTGGGCCGGGGAAACCGGTTGGAAAGCCCGCGGCGGCGAAAACTCCTCTGGGATTTGGGGGGCCAGAGGCTTCGCCGGCGCCGCCGCGCGAAAACGAACGCTGGAGATCGGGCTTGTACTGCACGTAAAAGAACTGGGTGGCAGCGGCTGGCTTCAGCTCTCCCTTAGGGAACTTGCCGCCGTGCCGGGAAAGCGGCCCGAGCAGAATGACGGTCGAGGCCGGCGCGGGCGCGCCCAGTTCCCGATCGATCAGGCCGGCCAGGAAATCGACGTAGCCCAGCGGCTTT
>PLGA01000460.1 GCA_003139735.1 Bryobacterales bacterium
GGCATTGAAACGGGAGGCGGCCTTGCCCTCCGGAGTGCGCGGGCCTGTGGAGTGCTGTGCGTTTTGACGATTGGCTTCGGATTGTTTGGTTGTCGACATTTTCTTACCCGACTTGACGCTAACAGGCGGGCAGGCGAAGGCTGGGCGGTGGAGGCTCGTAAGTGGCTTGATTTCTACGCGAAATTATTTCAGGTTAGCTGTGACCGCGATGCGGCGGGGCCGGTGTTATTCTGTTGTTGTTGTCGTCACCAGATCATTTCTCATAAGGAGAGACCACGTGAGAGTCGGCGTATTCACCCCCCTGCTGTCCCAGCTACCCCTAGAAGACGTACTGAAGAAACTCGCTACCTACGACATCCATACGGTGGAGCTCGGCACGGGCAATTATCCCGGCGACGCCCACTGCAAGCTTTCCATGCTCGACAAGCCCGCCGAGCTGGCCAAGTTTAAGGAGACGCTGGAGAAGTACGGCGCGACGATCAGCGCGCTGAGCTCCCACGGCAACCCGCTGCACCCGGACCGGGAGCGCGCCCAACACGACCGCGAAACCAGCCGTAAGACCATTCTGCTGGCCGAGAAACTGGGCGTGCCGGTGGTGGTGGATTTCAGCGGTTGCCCCGGCGATTCCGCGAACTCGAAGTGGCCGAACTGGGTTACGTGTCCGTGGCCGCCGGATTACCTGGAAATTCTGAAGTGGCAATGGGACGAAGTGGTGACGCCGTACTGGAAGGAGCACGCCAAATTCGCAGCCGATCATGGGGTCAAGGTCGCCATCGAGATGCATCCCGGGTTCGTGGTCTACAGCCCGGAGACCATGTTGAGGCTGCGCGCGATTACCGGTCCGGTGGTGGGCTGCAACCTGGACCCGAGCCACATGTTCTGGCAGGGCATCGACCCGATCGCCGCCGTGCGCCTGCTGGGCGATGCCATCCACTACGTGCACGCCAAGGACACGCAGATCTACGAACGCAACCTGCCGCTGACGGGGGTGCTCGATACCAAGAGTTATACGGACGAGCGCAACCGGGCGTGGATCTTCCGCACGTGCGGCTACGGCCATGATGCCGGGTGGTGGAAGGAGTTCGCCTCTACCCTGCGCATGTTCGGGTACGACTACGTGCTCTCGATTGAACACGAGGACACGCTGCTGTCGCCCGAGGAAGGGCTATCGAAGGCCGCGGGTTTCCTGCAAGGCGTGGTGATGAAGGAAAGTCCCGCCGCGGCGTGGTGGGTGTAGGCGCCCCCGACGCATGACTCGCATCACCGTAAATCAGGCCAGCGATTACGTTGGCCAGACCGTCGAAATCGCCGGGTGGCTGTACAACCTGCGCCGCTCCGGGAAGATCGCCTTCCCCATTGTTCGCGACGGCCACGGCATCATGCAATGCGTGGCCGTCAAGAACCAACTGCCGGAGGAATTGTTCGAGACCATCAAGAACCTCACGCAGGAATCGTCGCTGATTGTCACCGGCAAGATCCGCGCCGAGCAGCGCGCGCCGGGCGGGTATGAGATGGACGTCGAGAACGTGGATGTAGTCCAGCGCGTCCCGGAAGCCGACCCGTATCCCATTACCCCTAAGGAACATGGCGTCGATTTCCTAATGGATCACCGTCACCTTTGGCTGCGCAGCCAGCGCCAGCACGCCGCCATTAAGGTGCGCCACGAGGTGATCAAGGCCGTACGCGATTATTTCGATTCGCACGGCTTCACGCTGGTGGACACGCCCATTTTCACGCCGGCGGCCTGCGAAGGCACGACCACCCTGTTCGAGGTGGATTACTTCGACGACGATAAGGCTTACCTGACTCAATCCGGCCAGCTCTACAACGAAGCCACCGCGATGGCGTTCGGCAAGGTGTATTGCTTTGGGCCGACTTTCCGCGCCGAGAAATCCAAGACGCGGCGGCATCTCACCGAGTTTTGGATGGTAGAGCCGGAGATGGCCTACGCTACGCTCGAAGACGTCAAGCGCGTGGCCGAGGAAATGATTGTCTTCATCGTGGGGCGCGTGCTGGAGAACCGGCGCGAGGAACTGAAACGGCTGGAGCGCGACGTCACGAAGCTCGAAGCCATCCAGGCGCCGTTCCCGCGCATGACTTATGACGATGCGGTGAAGCTGTTGCAATCCAAGGGCAGCGAGATTCAGTGGGGCGGCGATTTCGGGGGAACCGATGAGACCATCCTCACCGCCGACCAGCCGAGCTGCATTATGGTGGACCGCTTCCCCGCTTCGTTCAAAGCTTTCTATTTCGAACCCGATCCGGAGCGGCCCGAGCTGGTGCTCGGGGTGGATGTGCTGGCGCCCGAAGGCTATGGCGAAATCATCGGCGGCGGGCAGCGCATACACGATGTGGAACTTCTCCTGAAGCGCATCGAGGAGCATCATTTGCCCAAGGAGGCGTTCGATTGGTACATCGATCTGCGTAAGTACGGTTCGGTGCCGCACGGCGGCTTCGGCATGGGAATCGAGCGTTGCGTGGCTTGGATTTGCGGGTTGGAACACATTCGCGAGACGATTGCTTTTCCGCGGATGTTGAACAGGTTGCATCCGTAGCGGAGTTGGCAGGCGAAAGCGCCTGCCCCACAGAAGAAGGCAGACCAGGAGGTCCGCCCCACTTGCGTCAATCGCACATCGCGATTATCGGAGCGCCGCTGGATTTGGGGCAGGGGCGGCGCGGCGTGGACATGGGGCCTTCGGCCTTGCGCGTGGCCAACCTGAACCTGCGGCTGGCTTCGCTCGGTTATGTGGTGGAAGATTTGGGCAACGTGCAGGTGGAACAGGCGGAGTCCTCGCCGGAAGGGGACCCGCGGGCCAAGTACCTGCCGCAGATTGCGGCCGCATGCGATCGCCTTGCGGCGGCCGTCGGCGAAACGCTGGCGCGCGGCAGCGTGCCGTTGGTGGTGGGGGGCGATCACTCCGTAGCGATAGGATCGGTGAGCGGCGTCTCGCGGTACTTTCGCGAACGGAAGAAAGAAATCGGCCTGATCTGGCTGGATGCCCACGCGGACATGAACACTCCCGAATCGAGTCCCAGCGGCAACGTTCACGGGATGCCGCTGGCCTGCCTGGTGGGGATGGGCCCGCCGGAGCTGAGGGACTTGGCGGGCTTCCGTCCCAAGATCGCGCCCGGCCATGCGGTGATTGTCGGCCTGCGCAACGTGGATAGGACCGAAAAGCCCCAGGTGCGCGAGTCCGGCGTTCACGCGTTCACGATGCGCGATATCGACGAGCGCGGGCTAGGGGCCGTGATGGAAGAGGCCATACGCCTGGCTACGGATGGCACGGCCGGATTCCACCTTTCGCTCGATATGGATTTCGTGGACCCCGCGGACGCACCGGGCGTGGGCACGCCGGTGCGCGGCGGGGTGACGTATCGCGAGGCGCATCTGGCTATGGAGACGATCTGCGATTCCGGAGGGATGGTGTCGCTGGAGGTGGTGGAGGTGAACCCGGCGATCGATGAGGTCAACAGGACCGCCGATCTGGCTGTGGAGCTGCTGATGTCAGGACTGGGGAAGAGAATACTGTAAGGCAGCATGGCGGCAGCTACGAAGAACGCCGGCACGGACGCCGGCGTGGCAGGCCAGGAGGCCCACTCCACAGTGGGCGACGGAAGGGAATTCATGAAATTGCGAGTGGCGATTTTGTACGGCGGGCGCAGCGGGGAGCACGAGGTTTCGGTGCGTTCCGCCCGCGCCGTGATGGATGCCATGGACGCGGCCAAATACGAGGTGGTGGAGTACTTCATCGGCAAAGACGGTAAGTGGAGTCCGCGGCCCATTTTGCCGGAACCGGGCGCGCAGCCTGGCATTGACGTGGTTTTTCCGGTCTTGCACGGGACCTTTGGCGAGGATGGCACGGTGCAAGGTCTTCTGGAGCTGGCCGATGTGGCCTACGTCGGCGCGGGCGTGCTGGGTTCTTCCGTCTCCATGGATAAGGAGATGACCAAACGGGTCTGCGCGGAACGGGGGTTGCCGGTGATCGAGTACGTGACGGTTATGCGGGAGAACCCGGACACGGCCGAAGCCTGCCGCGCGCTGCCCTTCCCGATGTTCGTGAAGCCGGCCAACCTGGGTTCGTCGGTGGGAATCTCCAAGGCGCGCAATTGCGAGGAACTGAAAGCCGCCGTGACGCTGGCGGCGCAGTACGACCGCAAGGTGATTGTGGAACGCGCCATTACGGGCCGCGAACTGGAGTGCGCGGTGCTGGGGAACGACGCGCCCGTGGCTTCCCTGCCCTGCGAGATTCTGCCGTCGCGCGAGTTTTACGATTACGACGATAAGTACCTGCTCGACCGCGCCCAGACCCAGGTTCCGGCCGATCTGCCGGTGGAGAAGACCGAGGAGCTACGCCGTCTGGCGGTGGAGTGCTACCGCGCGGTGGAGTGCCAAGGCATGGGCCGGGTGGATTTTCTGCTTGAGACCGCTAGCGGCAGGCTCTACATCAACGAGATCAACACCATCCCCGGGTTCACTTCCATCAGCATGTACCCGAAGATGTGGGAGCACAGCGGCATCCCGTTCGCGGCGCTGATCGACCGTCTGATTGAGCTGGCGCTGGAGCGGCATCGGCGCAAGAACGCCACGCGCTTCACGCGGTAGGCCGCATCATTATAAAATAGCGGTTGCCCGGATGTATCCACGTCGATGAAGGAGGCAGTATTTTGAGAAGTACCGCTCTAACGATTCTCGCCCTCTCACTGGGCGCCTTCGCGCTGAACGCGCAAGTGATGCAGACCCCCGCGCAGGCGGGGAATCCATTGATCGCGGAAGCCAAGGCGGCTTATACCTCGATCAAGACCAACCTGACGGCCATGGCGGCCAAGATGCCGCCGGCGAACTACAATTTCAAGGCGACGCCCGACGTTCGCACGTTCGGCGCGACGATTGCGCACGTGGCCGATACGCAGATGCGGACCTGCGCCTCGGTCATGGGCGAACAGAAGACCGTGGACGCCGCCAGCAAGACAAAGAAAGACGATTTGGTGGCCGCGCTGGCGGCTTCCTTCGCGGAGTGCGACGCGGCTTTTGACGGCACCAACGACTCCAATGCCCAACAGCCAGTGGGCGGCGGCCGCATGCAGCGCTCCAGGCTGGGGTCGCTGATTTCGAGCGTGGTCGTACACGACAACGAGGAATACGGTTACCTGTCGGTGTATATGCGGCTGAAGGGCGTGGTACCACCTTCGAGCGACAGGAGCGGCGGCATGGGCGGAGGAATGGGGCGCGGTGCGGGCGGGCGGTAAGTAAAGAAGGCAGGCGGGCCCACAATGGGCGCCCCGGCCCGCCCCACTCACTTCGGATACCAGTCGCGGAGGGGGACGTCGATGCCGCCAACGGGCTGAATAAGAATTTGGCCACAGATGAACACAGATGAACACGGATGAGTGATCTGTTTTCAATCCGTGTTCATCTGTGTTCA
>PLGA01000157.1 GCA_003139735.1 Bryobacterales bacterium
CGAGTTCGTCATGCTGGGCGACTACTACCCCTCCGGCGACGAGTACGAATTGGTCTACTCCGCCACGGGCCGGCTGATCCCCGCCGCCGGCATCCCGCTCAACGTCGGCTGCGTGGTCAATAACGTGGAGACGCTGTACAACGTGCGCCTTGCCGAACAAGACACGCCGGTCACCCAAAAATTCCTCTCGGTTTGCGGCGCCGTGCGCGAGCCTAAATCGTTCTGGGCGCCGGTGGGCGCGTCGTTTCGCGACCTGATCGCGCTGGCGGGCGGCGCCACCGTCCCCGATTTCGGAATCTTCATCAGCGGCCTCATGATGGGAACGTTGACCTTCGACCTCGACGACGTGGTCGCCAAGACTACCGGCGGGCTGATCGTTCTGCCGCGCGACCATTACCTGATGACGCGCAAAACGCGGTCGCAGCAGGAGATGAACCGGATCGGCAAATCCGCCTGCGACCAGTGCAGCTATTGCACCGAGTTTTGCCCGCGCTATCTGCTCGGCTACGAAGTGCAGCCCCACAAGGTCATGCGCAGCCTGGCTTTCAGCACAACTGGCGCGGATATCTGGAATCAGTGGTCCGAGCTATGCTGCGCCTGCGGCCTCTGCACCCTCTACGCGTGCCCCGAGGACCTCTACCCGAAGGAAGCCTGCGACGACGGCAAACGCGCCCAACGCGCCGCCGGCCTGAAGTTCGTCCAGCAAAAGCCGGTCGAGCCGCACCCCATGAAAGAGTACCGCCGCGTGCCTCTCTCGCAATTGCGCCGCCGCTTGCAGGTGGAGGAGTACGAAAAGGAAACGCCGTACATGGAAGTGGATTGCCGCCCGGCCATGGTGCGCATCAAGTTGCGGCAGCACGCCGGGCAGGCCGCCATTGCGGTGGTGAAGCCAGGCCAGAAGGTGACATCCGGCCAGGTGGTCGGCCGCGTGGAAGAGGGCAAGCTTGGCGCGCACGTGCATTCGAGCATCGAGGGCAAAGTGCGCGCGGTGACGGAGGAGTGGGTGGAGATCGCGGCAAAGTAGGGGGCGCCATGGCGAAGAATTCTATCGGATTGATCGAACTCACCAGCGTTGCGGCAGGCTTTCAAAGCTGCGACGCGATGCTCAAGGCGGCGGACGTCGAACTGGTGCTCTCGCGCTCCATCTGCTCGGGGAAGTACATGGTGATGGTGCGCGGCGACGTGGCGGCGGTGGAGGCCTCCGTGGCCGCGGGAATCGCCGGCGCGAAGTTCGCCATCATCGATTCCTTCGTCATTCCGAACTTGCACGAATCCGTGTTTCCCGCGCTCAGCGGCGTGTCCAAAGTGGAGATGCTGGGGGCCCTCGGAATCGTGGAATCGTTCTCGGTCGCGTCGCTGATCGAAGGCGCGGACGCCGCCGTGAAGTCCGCCAACGTCCAACTGATCGAGATCCGCCTGGCGATGGCGCTGGGCGGCAAGGCCTTCGCCACGCTGACCGGAGACGTGGCCGCCGTGTCTGCCGCCATCGACGCGGGCGCCCAAGTGGTCGGCCAGAAGGGCATGCTGGTGAATAAGGTAGTGATCCCGCACCCCCGGCCGGAACTCTTGAACGAAATGATTTAGAACTCCGCGTCTCCGCGTCTCCGCGTCAGGTCTTGAGCGGCCGCCTATTTCTTGCACAGCGCCGTGTGAAAACGGCCGTCGGGGCTGTGGTATTCGTGGACGATGCTCAGTCCGCCGTGGGCGCACAGCAGCCAGCGGAACGCTTCCGCGGTGCAGGCGTACTGGAAATTCAGGGCGATGCGTTCGCCGCGTTCGAGCGCGACCTCCTCGCCCGCCACCGTGGCCGCAACGTCGCGGCCGGCGCGGAAGTAGCGCGTGATCAGGTGCAGCCCATCGCGCCGGTCGTCGCGCTTGTGGTCGTAGCGCACTTCGCCATCGTCCTGACCGATTCCCATGCTCGCCAGCATCGCCCAGATGAAAAAGCGCACCGCCGGATTGGCGCGCAACGCCAGGGTCTTCTGCTCGTCGTAGGATTCGCTGTCGATAATCAGCCGGTCTCCCGGCTTCATGAACTGCGCGATATAGCGGATCTCCGCCAGCGGATCGAAAGCTCCCAACGTGTTGCCGGACATGATGAACAGGCGCGGCGATTCGGCTGCGTCGGCCGCATAGACCAGATGCACCGGGCTGGAGATATCGGTCTTGATGCCGACCGCCTCGATATCGTCGTCCTCGGCGCCGGCGCAGGCCATCTCAAGCATGGTCTGGCTGGCGTCCACCGGGAAATACTGGCACTCGCATCCCGCCGCTTTCATCGCGGACATCAACATGCGGTCGCGGGCGCCGTCGCCTGCGCCGAAGCTGATCACCGGGGCTCGTCCGCCGAAGTGCCGCGCCAGAGTTTCCGCATCGGCCGCAATCTCCTTCCAGGTCGCCGCCAGTCCGCCATAGAGACTGGCATCCTGTACCAGGGCTGACCATGCCGCCGCCGAGCGGGGAAACCAGAAAAAGAACTTCTCGGGAATGTCGCGGGCTTCCATCGCCTCGATGAATTCCTGCGTGATGTCTGCTTCCGTGAGGACTACTTCCACTTTCATAAGGAACCCCTATTATGGCAGGCTCCAGCGCCGGCGAGGTATCTCAGAATCCCATCGCTTGCATGCCCGCGTCCACGAACAGAATGTTGCCCGTCACGCCGCGGCCCAGATCGCTCGCCAGGAACACGGCCGCGTCGGCGACCTCGGCGGGATCCGTGTTGCGGTGCAGCGGCGCGCGCTCCGCAATGGTATCCAGGATCGACGAAAAATCCTTGATGGCGCGCGCCGAAACCGTCTTGATGGGTCCGGCCGAAATCGCGTTCACGCGGATCCCGCGCGCGCCCATTTCGCTCGCCAGGTAGCGCATGCTCGATTCCAGCGCGGCCTTGGCCACGCCCATCACGTTGTAATTCTTGACCACGCGCGTCGATCCCAAGTAGGTCAGGGTGCTCAGCGAGCCGCCCTCCGTCATCAGCGGCGCCGTGGCGCGCGCCACCGCCACCAGCGAGTAAGCGCTCACGTCGTGGGCCAGCAGAAAGCCCGAACGGCTGGTTTCGAGGAACGGTCGGGTCAGGTCTTCTTTGTTGGCGAACGCCAGGCTGTGCATCACCGCGTGGAGCGGCCGGTTCAAGGCGCGCAGCCGCTCGGTGAGCGCGGCCAAATCCTCGTCGCGGGTGACGTCGCAGGGCAGGATGGCCGCCGTGTCGAGATCCCGCGACAACTCTTCGATGGCTTCCCTCTGGCGTTCTCCCAGGTAAGTCAGCGCCAGTGTGGCGCCGTGTTTCGAAAAAGCCTGGGCGATGGCATACGCCAGGCTCCACTTGTTCGCGATCCCCAGTACAAGGGCGAGCTTGCCCTCCAGCAGTTTGGACATGAACTATCCAGTTTACCGTTAAAGCGCCGGTAGCTCCTACGCAAGCCGCGCCAGCGCCCAGCGGGCGTGTTCCGCCACCACCGGGTCGGTGGACAAAGCCAGCCGATCGAGCGGCTCCCGAAACTCCGCCAGCCCGCTGTTGCCCATGGCGATGGCGACGTTCCTCAGGAAGCCCGCGTACCGCACCCGCGTCACGGGCGAGTCGCGAAACAGTGCGCCGAATTCCTCTTCGCCGATGCCGGCCAGCCTTTCAAGCGGCGGGGCCGGCCACCGCGGCTCGAAGGCAGGGTCGGAACTCGACGGCGCGCGCCGGTTCCAGGGGCACACGTCCTGGCAGATATCGCACCCGAAAACGTGGCGGCCGATGCCGGCGCGCCGTTCCTCGGGAATGCCGCCGCGCAGCTCGATGGTGAAGTAGGAAATGCAGAGCCGCGAATCCACCGCGTAGCCCGCCCCCGCCGGCGCCGGCACGATGGCCGCGGTGGGACACGCATCGATGCACCGGCGGCAGGTTCCGCAGCGGTCCGGCGGCGGCGTGTCCGGCGCGACCTCCACGGAAACCAATAACTCCCCCAGGAAGAACCACGACCCTCCGCCCTCGTGGATCAGGCAGGTGTTCTTGCCGATCCATCCCAGGCCGGCCAGGCGGGCGTACGAGCGTTCGAGCAGCGGCGCCGTATCCACCACGATCTTGGATTCGAAGCCTGCGCCGGCGCGTTGTCTCAGCATGGCATCGAGGCGCTCCAGGCCGCGGCGCACGACGGCGTGGTAGTCCTCGCCCCAGGCGTAACGGGAGATCCACGCCAGTTCGGGTGCGCTGTAGCGCGTGGAATACGGCCAAGGCGTGTTGTACAGCCGTCCCACGCAAACGATGGAACGCGCCGATGCCAGCAGGCGGCGTGGGTCGTCCCGCAAGTCCGCGCGGCGGTCCGTCAGGTAACCCATGGCGCCTGCGAAACCGGCGTCCACCCACGCGCGGTTCCGCTGCCGGTCCGAAATGGGCAGAGCGGCCGCCACCCCGGCCAGTTCGAACCCGCACGCGCGCGCCAATTCCCGAATTTCCGCGGACGTCAAATCTCCAGCCCTACCGACCGCATCAGCTCGATGGCGTTGCTCTTGCGCACCACGCCCGGCCGGATGGCGTAGTCGAAGCGCATCTGGCCGTCCTCAAGGCGGTCTTCGAAATGCACGTTGCAGGCGCG
>PLGA01000234.1 GCA_003139735.1 Bryobacterales bacterium
GAACTACACCCTGGACGCGCCCATCCCCTACACGATCGTGGACAAGTCGGACCCCATCATGAAGGGCATGTCCGATATGACGCTTGCCGACGACGAAGCCTTCTTCCTGATGACGTGGGCGAAAGATCCTCCCATTCATGTCCTGGCCACCGCGGTGATCGCGGCAACGCCCAGCGCGGGCGCCCACAAGGGCGAAGTCGTGCCGCNNATGCAGGGCCACACCTACGCCAATTTCGCCAATCCCCAGATTCAGAGTATGCTGCTCCGCGGCATCGCGTGGGCCGCAAAGAAACCGGTGGATGAGCTAGTGAGCTACACGCCTCCGGCCGGCCGCGGCAGGGGAATGCCTCCTGGCGGCCGTGGAACGCCTCCGGCTGGAGCGCCGCCCGCCGGCAAGGCGCAATAGGCGGTTATCTCTGGCGCGCCGGCGCCCAGTGAGCGCTACTTCGACCTTGCCGCCACCCGTATGGGCGCGCCCTCTCTGATTTCATCCGTCGCGCGCCGGACCACCATATCGCCGGACTTCAGATTCCCGATCGCTTCCACCAGGTCTCCCTCGGCTGCGCCCTTCTTCACATCGACCCATTCGGCCTGGCCGCCATGATCGCGTATTACGAACGTGCGCTCGGTGGTGGTTACGACGCTGGTCTTTGGGACCCACAATTCCTGGCGCGCACTCCGGACAGGCCACTTGACGCTGGGATACATGCCCGGAGCGAGAGCGCCGTCGGCGTTCGTGACATCCAGTTCGACCGGCATGGTGCGAGTCTTCTGGTCGAGCGCATGAGCGAGACGCGCGATGGTTCCGGAAAAGGACCGGGTGGGGTAGGCCGGCACGCTGAATTCGACCCGCGCTCCGGCCATGATGGCGCCAACGTCTTCCTCGGGAACCGGAACCACAACCCGCAAGCGGGAGATTTGTTGAACCACCATCAGCGCGGGGTCGCCGCCGCCGGGGCCTACCAAAGCTCCAGGGTGCACAAGGCGGTCCGTGACCACGCCGTCAAAAGGCGCCGCGATCTTCAGATACGCCAGCATGGCTTGGAGCGCGTTCACCGCCGATTGGGCCGCCGCACTGGCTTTCTGGCGCGAGTTCACCAAAGCCTCAGCGGCCTCCACCTGCTTCTGCGCGACCACCAAATCGTTGCCGGCGACGGCCCCGGGCGTTTTGGCCGCTTCGGCCGTCCGCTGCCAGGTGCCTTGGGCCGCGGCCAGTTGGGCTTCGGCTTGCAACCGGTCCGCTTCAGCGGCCTGCACCTTGGATTCGGCCTCGGCGATTTGCGCCTGCATTTCGGGAGCGGTCAGCTCGATGAGCGGTTCGCCTTCCTTGACCACGCTGCCGCGGTCCACCAGCACGCGTTCCACGTAGCCCGGGACCTTGGCGTGCAGCGAAACAGTCAAATAGGGCTGGATCTCGGCTGGTAAATCGACGGAACGGGACTCCGTCTTGGAAACGACCGGGGTGAGATCGCTGGTTTGCGGCCATGCCAGCCATGCGAACATGGCCCCGGAAAGGACCGAAACGGTTACGGTCTTAAGTCGCATCATAATATCGGCTCGTGGGGTCCATCGGGTTGAGGGATGGAGAAGTTGTGGATGCGTTGCGCTGAAGGATCGCGTAGATCAAAGGCAAGATCGTCAGGGTGGCGAAGGTGGAAAGGGTCAAGCCGCCGATGACGGCGCGGCCGAGCGGCGCGGCTTGCGGGCCGCCCTCCCCGAATCCGATGGCCAGCGGGACCATGCCGAAAATCATGGCGGCTGCGGTCATAAGCACAGCGCGCAACCGGCCCGTGGCTCCTTCGCGCGTGGCATCGAGCAACGGCCGGCCCTCGTGGCGCGCGCGTTCCGCGAACGTGACCAGCAGAATCGAGTTGGCCACGGAAATCCCGATCGCCATGATCGCGCCCATGAAGGACTGAATGTTAAGCGTGGTCCGAGTGGCGAGCAGCATCAGCAGGACGCCGCAGAGCACGGCCGGTACGGTCAGCACGATGGCGAGCGCTAAGCGCATGGACTGGAAATTAGCGGAGAGCAGGAGAAAGATCGCGAGGACCGCCAGCAGCAAACCTACGCGCAATCCGGAAATGGTCTGATCGAGCGGAGGCATCTGGCCGCGGAATTGAACGGAAATCCCGCGAGGGGGCGCGCCTGCCGCCGCTACTGCCTGGCGAATCGGGCTGGCTGCCTCGCCGAGCGTGATGCCGTGCAGGTTGGCGGTGAGGCTGATCACGTGCTGGCCGTTGTAGCGGTCGATTTCGCCGGGCATGGTGTTGAGCCTGAGGACGGCAATATCGTCGAGCAGGGGTCTCGGGCTGCCGCCACGCATGACGGGAACATTGGCGATTTGCTCGACGCTTTGCAGCCGGTTTTGCGGCAACTCCACCTGGATCTGGAAGGCGTTGCCGGAGTTCGGGTCGCGCCAGTAGTTGGGATCGGTGAAGCGCGAGGACGAGGTGGCCGGAACCACCGAGTGCACAACGTCCGCCATGGTGAGACCGAACTGGCCGGCGCGGTCGCGGTTGATGTCGATATCGAGCGTGGGAAAGTTCATTTCCTGCTGGAACTGCAGATCGCGCAGCGGCTTCAACTTGGCCAATTGCGTCCGAACCTTCTGCGCATAGGCGTACGCGTCCTGCAGACTGACTCCCTGCACGTCCACCTCCACGGGAGTAGGAGAACCGAAGCCCATCACCTGGGTGACAATGTCTCCGGCTTCGAAGGAGACCCGGCAGTCGGGCAACTCCCTGAGCAGGCTCTGGCGGAGCCGTTCGCGCAGCGCTTCGCCGCGCGGGGCGTCCGGTTTGAGCGCGACCTGTATGATGGCGTCCTGTGGCCCGCTGGTGAACAGGTGGATCAGGTCCACGGGATAACTGGACGGGATGAGACCTTCGAAATCGCTGGTGATGGTGACGTTGTCCTTGCCGGCGGTGCTTCCGATCACGTCCAAGGCGTGGAGCACGATACGCTCCGTTTCCTCGATGCGCGTGCCCGCCGGGGCGCGCAGGCGGATGCGCAGGAGAGGGGCATTGGCGTCCGGGAACAACTCCGTCCCCATACGCGGCAGCAGAACGTACAGCAAGCCGATGGAGGTAACCAGATACAAGAGGGCGAGCGGCCAGCGGAACCGCAAAACGCCGCTCAGGTAGTTTCCGTAAACCGACCGCAGGCGTCCAAAGAAACCTTCCCCCTCCTCGCCGCGGTGCGCTTCGCGCATCATCCATGTCGAGAACACCGGGACCAGGCTGCTGGAGAGCAGGTAGGACGCAATCATGGAGAACCCGACCGCCATGGAAAGCGGCACGAACAACTGGCGGCTCACCCCCACCATGAAGAACGAGGGCACGAACACCGCCAGAATGCAGAACATCGAGAGGAGGCGCGCGATCGCGGTCCGGCTGCAGGCTTCGACCACCGCGCGGGCCCGCGACACGCCCGGCAGCATGCGCGTGTGAATGTTCTCGATTTCGACGGTGGCCTCATCCACCAGGACACCGACCGCCAGCGCCAGACCTCCCAAGGTCATGATGTTGATGGTCTGGCCGGTGACCCACAGCAGAACCACGGCGCTGAGCAGCGCAAAGGGAATGTTCAGGATGACGATCAGGGCGCTGCGCCAGTCGCCGAGGAAGATTAGCACCATCAGTCCGGTGAGAGCCGCGCCTAGCAGGCCTTCGAGGACCAGGCCGCGCAGGGAGTTGGTGACGTACGGAGACTGATCGAACTGCAGGCTCACATCGACGTCCTCGGGAAGGGCCTTCTTGAAAGTGGGGATGGCCGCCTTCACGGCGCCGATCACCGCCAGAGTCGAAGCGTCCGCGCGCTTCGTGACGGGAATATAGACCGTCCGTTTGCCATCCACGTGGGCGTAGGCGGAAACGATGTCGGTTCCGTTCTCAATGCCGCCGATGTCGCGCAGATAGACCGTGGCGCCGGAGACCGGCCGGATGGGCGTGCTCAGCAGGTCGGAAAGGTTGCCGCCCAGGGCCGCGTTGGTCCTGGCAATGCGCTCCACCTTGCCTGTCCACATATTTCCGGAAGGCATCACCAGCGTGGCTCTGTTGACGGCGGCAATGGCCTCTTCCGGCGAGATTTGATATTGCCTAAGCCGGTCGGGGTCGAGGGTGACCACAATCGTCCGCTGGTTTCCGCCGAACGGCGGAGGAGCGGACACGCCGGGGAGAGTCGCAAACAGCGGGCGGACGCGGTTGATGGCATAGTCCTGCAGTTCGCCCTGGGTGTGAGTGGCGCTGTTGAAGACCAGCCAGCCGACGGCCACGCTGCCCGCGTCAAAACGCGTGATGAAGGGCGGCACGGTTCCGGGAGGCATGAAGGAGCGAGCGCGGTTGACGTAGCCGACGGTCTCCGACATCGCCTGGCTCATGTTGGCGCCCTCGTGAAACACCAGTTTCATCAGCGTGGCGCCCTGGATACACTTGCTCTCAACGTGATCGATGCCGGTGATGTAGAGGAAGTGATACTCGTAGTAGTAAGTCAGGTAGCCTTCCATCTGGGCGGGGTCCATGCCGCTGTAAGGCTGCGCGACATAGATCGCGGGATCGCCCACCTGAGGGAAGATATCGACCGGCATTCGCTCGACGGCCAGCAACGCGCACAGCGCGATCGCGACCAGCGCGACCACTACCGTAATGGGCCGTCGCAGTGCGGCTAGGACAAGACGCATTTCCTTCTACTCCTTGCGGATCACTGGCCGACCTCGGCGAGGAAGGGTTGAATATCTCCGCGGGCCGTGGCGATTTCGAGCAAACCGCGCCACACGTTCAAGCGGGCCAGGGCGTCGTCGATTTGGGCACGGACCAGCAGCCGTTCCGCCTGAGCGACATCGTCGATGGGGGCTAGCCCCGACTGGTACCGCGCGGTCGCCTGTCGCAGCGCCGTTTGGGCCGCCGATACTTCCGCCGGGGTATTCGCGGCGACGCGGCGCGCGCCGGAGAGCGTCGCCAGCGCGGCGTTAAACTGGGCCTGCAGGTTCGCGGCGACCAGTTGATATTGCGCCTGCCCAGCCCGTATGTTCGCCGATTGCATGGCTTCCCGCTCGCGAATGGCGAACCGGTCCATCGCCGGGAACATGACCGTGAGTCCCAGGCCGTAGTCTTGAACCGTGGGAACCAACCCATTCAGTCCGCCCAGCCGCGCGCCGTCGTTCAGCAGGCCGGTCCCGCGCGCGGCGGCCACGCCTTGGACGAAAAACTGCGGATAATACGTTCGCTCGATGGCCTTGAGTTGGCTTTGTTGCTGCGCGATCGCGGCGCTCTGCTCGAGCGCCAGTGGATTCGCCACGGCATCGAGCGGCGCCTCGGGCC
>PLGA01000312.1 GCA_003139735.1 Bryobacterales bacterium
CGGCGCGGAAGAATGCCGGCACGGACGCCAGCATAGCAGGCTGAAAGCCCACTCCACGGGTATTGGAGGAGGAACGCAGTGGCTCTCAACGGTAAGGGCCGGTTCGGCCGGCGCTCGTTTCTTCTGGGCATAGGGGCCGCGGGCGCCGGCGCATCGGCCGCCGGCGGCCAACAGGCGCCGCCGACTGCTTCGCTGCCCGATCCGCTGCGCCCGCCCGACGCCATCACGATTTTCGCGGAGGGAAGGTCCGGCGCAATCCGTTTGACCCGATCAGGGGACAAATGGCAGGGAGACGATGTTGAGATCGTCATGGCGGAGGCGGCGATTCTCATTACGGCCCCCAAGACGCGGCTGATGCGCGCCGGCATCCGCTGGCGCGGGCGGTTCCCCTCGGGCTGGCGGTTTCTTGGAGATCACTGGGAGCGATCCTACGGCGATTTGGAATGGCGCGGGCTAGTGGGCGAACGGCTGATGCCGTGGTACTTTCTGGCCTCGGGGAACGGCGTCACGAACGGTTACGGAGTGAAGACGGGGGCCGCATCCATCTGCTCTTGGCAGACGGATGGCGGCGGCGCCACGCTGTGGCTCGACGTGAGCAACGGCGGCGCGGGAATCGAGTTGGGCGAACGGCGGCCGNNCCGGAAGCAACAACTGGTACTACGCTTACGGCCGGAACACTTCGGCCGAGGCCAGCCTGAGGGATGCCGCCCTGATGGCGGATCTTGCGCCGCCGAACGCGAAGAACCGTCCGTTCGTGGTAATCGACATGGGATGGGGTGCGGCGCGGGATGGGGCGGGTCCGGTTTCGCAGACCACTAAAGCCTTCGCCGACATGCCCGGTTTGGTTGGGCGGATGAAGGACCTGGGAGTGCGTCCGGGCATCTGGACACGGCCCACGCTGACCACGGAGAAGCGGGCCGAAAGCTGGCGTCTGCCGGCCGCGGGCGGAAGACCGAAGGGCGATTTGATGGCGCTCGACCCCAGCATTCCCGAGGCTCTGGCGTACATCGGCGAGAGCATCGCTACGATCCGCGGCTGGGGGTACGAGCTGATCAAGCACGACTANNCACGACTACTCCACCTTCGACCTGACGGGCCGGTGGGGTTTTGAAATGGGGCCGGATGTCACCGAGCGAGGCTGGCATTTTCAGAATCGAGCGAAGACCACGGCGGAGATCGTCCTCGATTTATACCGGACCATTCGGCGGAGCGCGGGAGACGCCGTTCTGATCGGGTGCAACACGATCGGGCATCTGGCGGCGGGTCTGGTGGAGGCGCAACGCATCGGAGACGATACCAGCGGCCGGGAGTGGAGTCGCACACGCAAGATGGGCGTCAACACGCTGGCGTTCCGCATGGCGCAGCACAACACCTTCTTCACGGCCGATGCGGACTGCGTCCCGGTGACGCGCGAAATTCCGTGGGATCTGACCAGGCAATGGCTGGATTTGGTGGCCCGCAGCGGGACCGCGCTGTTTATCTCCGCGGATCCGGCGGTGGTGGCGGACGGGCAGAAGCCCGCGCTCAAGGCGGCGCTGGATGCCGCCAGCCGCGCCCACGAGCCGGGCGAGCCTTTGGATTGGATGGACACGACAACCCCGGCGCGCTGGCGGCTGGACGGGAAGACGGTTCGTTACGAGTGGTACGAGGAAGAGTGAGAGCGATATGGCAAACGAAGAGCGCGTCGATCCGGATCTGGTTCCTAAGAGAAAGCTGTATAGCGGCGCGACGATGCCGGCGATCGGGCTGGGGACGTTTGGTTCCGATCACGCCGCGCCGGAGGAAGTAGCGGCAGCGGTGAAGGGGGCGATCCTGGCGGGATACCGCCACATCGATTGCGCGTCGGTTTACGGGAACGAGGACCGCATCGGCGGCGCATTCGAGGAGGTCTTCCGGCTTGGAATCCGGCGCGAGGAGCTTTGGGTGACTTCCAAGGTGTGGAACGACAGGCACGACGACGTGATCGGTTCGTGCCGGAAGTCGCTCAAGGACTTGGGCCTCGGCTACCTGGATATGTACCTGGTGCACTGGCCGTTTCCAAATTTCCATCCGCCGGGGTGCAGCGTGGATGCGCGCAGCCCGGATGCCAAGTCATACATCCACGAGAGTTTCATGAAGACGTGGCGCAGCATGGAGCGGCTGGTGGAGATGAGACTGGCGCGGCACATCGGGACGTCGAACATGACGATTCCCAAGCTGAAGCTGGTGCTGCGGGACGCCGCCATCAAACCGGCGGTCAATGAGATGGAACTGCACCCGCACTTTCAACAGCCGGAGTTGTTCGACTTCGTGCGCGGCAACGGGATCGAGCCTATCGGCTATTGCCCCATCGGCTCGCCGGGCCGGCCGCCGAGGGACCGCACGCCGGACGATACCGTGGATATGGAAGACCCGGTGATTGTGGAGATCGCCCGAAGGCTGGGCGTGCACCCGGCGGTGGTTTGCGTGAAATGGGCGGTCCAGCGCGGTCAAACCCCGATTCCCTTTTCGACCAAGCCCCGGAACTATGTGGCGAACCTGAGGGCGACCACTACCGAGGCGCTTACCAACGGGGATATGCGGGCGATTGCTCGAATCGACCGAAACTGCCGTTTGATTAAGGGGCAGGTATTTCTGTGGAAAGAAGACCAGAGCTGGGAAGACCTCTGGGATTTGGATGGAGAAATCAAATCATGATGCAAGGCGCTTATTTGCCAGGCAACAGCACCGTCGAAGTGCGTGAGATTGCCGTCCCCGAACCGGGGCATGGCGAGGTTCTGCTGCGGATGAAATCGTCGACCATCTGCGGCTCAGACATCCGCTGCATTTATCACGAGCACCTCGGCAAAGGCCCGGAGGGCTACCAGGGCGTGAT
>PLGA01000560.1 GCA_003139735.1 Bryobacterales bacterium
GTCAACAAGCAGATGGAGGCGCTTACCGGCTGCTCGCGCGACGAGCTGATCGGCGCGCCATTCAAGAGCTACTTTACCGATCCGGAACGGGCCGAGGCGGGCATCAAGCAAGTGCTTCGCGAGAAGAAGATCACCAACTACGAGCTGACCGCTCGCGCTTGGGACGGCAAGACAACCGTGGTGTCGTACAACGCGACCACGTTCTACGATCGCGACAGGAAGCTGCAGGGGGTGTTCGCGGCCGCGCGCGATGTCACCGAGCGCAAACTTCTCGACCAGGCCATCGAGGAGCAGAACGTCGAGTTGAAAAGAGCCCGGTCCGCCGCCGAGAAGGCCAATCTCGCGAAGTCGGATTTCCTCTCCAGCATGAGCCATGAGCTTCGCTCGCCGCTCAACGCGATCCTCGGTTTCGCCCAGCTCATGAATTCCGATTCCCCGCCGCCAACGCCCTCCCAGGCGGCAAGCATCGATCAGATTCTCCACGCGGGATGGTATCTACTCGAGCTGATCAACGAGATTCTCGATCTCGCTCAGATCGAGTCCGGAAGGCTCGCGCTATCCCTGGAACCAACGTCCCTGCCCGAGGTGATGTCGGAATGCCAGGCCATGATCGAGCCGCTGGGGCAAAAGCGCGACATCAAAATGACCTTTCCCGAGTTCGCTCTCCCTTGTTTTATCCAGGCCGACCGGACCCGCTTGAAGCAGGTTCTCATCAACTTACTTTCAAACGCCATCAAGTACAATCAGTCCAACGGGACGGTGGTCGTGGAGGTGGACTGCGCCGGCGCGCCGGGACGCACGCGCGTCACCGTCAAGGACAGCGGCGCGGGGCTGCCTCCGGACATGCTGGTGCAGCTTTTTCAGCCCTTCAACCGTCTGGGACAAGAGACAACCGCCGAGGAAGGCACCGGCATCGGCCTGGTGATGAGCAAGCGGCTGGTGGAGTTGATGGGAGGCGAGATCGGCGTAGAGAGCGCGGTCGGGTCGGGCAGCGCGTTCTGGTTCGAGCTGAACTCGGCTGCTCCGCCGGAACTAGCGGTTGACAAAGCCGCATCCGCGGCGAATATACCAGGGCAGGTTCAACACGGCGCGCCGCTGCGCACGCTGCTCTATGTAGAGGACAACCCCGCGAACCTGAAGTTGATCGAGCAGCTCATCGCACGCCGCCACGATATGCGCCTGCTGAGCGCGGGGGACGGAACTACGGGCATCCAGCTTGCGCGCGTCCACCAGCCGGAGGTGATCCTGATGGACATCAATCTGCCCGGCATCAGTGGCATCGAAGCCCTGAGACTCCTTCGCGAAGACCCGGCGACGGCCCATATTCCAGTTGTCGCCCTCAGCGCAAATGCAATGCCGCGCGACATCGAGAAGGGCCTGCAAGCGGGGTTCTTCCGCTATCTGACCAAGCCAATCAAGATCGGTGAGTTCATGCATACGATGGACATAGCGCTGGATTTCTCCCGGCAACAGGCGGATCGCGCCAAGTGAATCGAGGCCAACGTCCATGGTCGGCCCAGCCGATATTCTGAACGCCAAAATCCTGATTGTCGACGATCAGGCGGCTAATGTCATCCTGCTCGATGGCATGCTGCGCATTGCCGGCTATACTTCCGTCGAGTCTACGACCGATCCGGCCGAGGTTTGCGAACTCCACCGCAAGAACCGCTACGCCCTGATCCTGCTCGATCTCCAAATGCCCCTCATGGACGGATTTCAGGTGATGGAAGGCCTGAAGGAAATCGAAGAGGANNCACAACATTCTGGAAGTGCGCCTGTTGCACCTCGAAACCAAGAAGTACAGCCAGGCGCTGGAGGAGACGGTCCGTCAACTCGAGGCAAGCCGCGAGGTGATTCGTCTCAAGAACCTGGAGGAACAAAAGCGGAGCGAGCAGGAATTGACCCTGGCCCAGGAAACGCAGGAAAGCCTGCTGCCCCGTTGCTTGCCGCAATTTGAGAATTTCAGCATCCATGCGTTCAACAGTCCCACCAGATATGTGGGCGGGGATTTCTACGATTTTCTGCCACTGAGGTCGGGAGAATGGGCGGGAGTTGTGGCCGATGTCTCCGGCAAGGGGATGTCCGCGGCCCTGCTAAGTTCGATGGCGCTGGGCGCTCTCAATATGGAGCTTCGCTCCAATACCGATCCGCGGGAGGTCTTGAAACGTCTGAACCGTCTCCTTTGCGAAAAGTCCCTTCCCTACCAGTTCGTTACGCTCTTTCTCTTCGTTTTGAGCCCGCACGGCATGGGGCAATTCATCAGCGCCGGACACAATCCCGCGTATTTGTTTCGCGCCGCCACGGGGAAAATCGAGAGGCTGATCTCCGACGCCCACTTCCTGGGGATGTTCGAGCTCGCCTCTTATGAACCCCGCGCCCTTCGTCTCGACAAAGGGGACATTCTGGTTGTGAATTCCGACGGCCTTACAGACGCGCAAGATCCGCGGGAAGAAATGTTCGGAGAGGAGAGACTACTACGGATCATCCGGCAAGAGGCCCCCTCGGGAGGTCACGCAATCGAACGGAAGTTCTTGACCGCCATTGAGGAATTTACCCAGGGCATGCCGCAAACCGATGACATTACCTTTGTGATCGTTGAAAAATGTCAGTGAGCGTCCGGCAGACTGAAACAGAACGTCGAGCCCGCTCCGGGGGTCGATTCCAACCACATTCGTCCGCCATGCCATTCGATGGCTTTCTTGCAGAATGCGAGCCCCAGTCCGTTCCCGGGATGTTCCCTTCCGTGCAGGCGCTTGAATGCCCCGAAGACGCGTTCCTGGAATGCAGGGTCTATGCCGGGGCCGTTGTCTTGCACGGAGAATATCCAATCGGGGTCCGCTTGCCTGCATGAAATGTGAACGCGCGGAGAAGGCGCATCGCAGTATTCGATGGCATTTCGAATCAGATGGCGCAGGACCTTGGTCAGTGGTTCGAAGTCTCCCATGACGGGCGGCAAAGGGTCATGGGTGACCGTGGCGGTCCGGTCCACGATCTGCTTGTCCGCGCTGAGAAGCGCCTGGCAAAGGACCGCCTCCATGTTTGTCCGGGAGAACCGCGGCTCGCCGGCGCCCGCGGCCCAGTAGTCCACCACGTCGGCGAGCAGCGACTGCATTCTGGCCGCCCCGTCCCGGATGCGATCGAGGAACACGCCGGCCTCGGGATCCAGGCGGCCGGCGTAGGTCTCGGCCAGCAGTTGACTGAAGGAAGCCACGTCACGCAGAGGCTCACGGAGGTCGTGAGCCGCCATCGAGATAAACTCTTCGAACTCCGCGCGGTCTCGCTCCTGCGGCCTCATTTAGGCCCCGGCCCGGGAATCGTGAACTTGAATGTAGCGCCCGCTCCCGGTTCCGATTCTACCCAAATCCGTCCACCCTTGCGCTCGACGATCTTCTTGCAAAGCGCCAGACCGATGCCGGTACCCGGAATTTCGTTTCCATGCAAGCGTCTGAACATGCCGAATACGCGTTCGGCGTCGTGCGGATCGATGCCCATTCCGTTGTCCCGCACGGCAAACANNCAGGTTCAACAGCGCTTTGGCGAGAACGGCGCCGCAATCGACCGAGGCGGAGAGGTCGTCGTGTTCCCGGCCGTTGACTTCCCAATAGGCAAGCAGGGCTTTCAGCAGGGCTTCTATCCTCAAGGCCCCCTCCACGGAATAGGAGATGAACTGGTCGGCTTCTTCGCCCAACTGCCCCGCATACTGACGCCCCAGAAGCTCGGTAAAGTTCACGACCATCCGCAGAGGCTCCTGTAAATCGTGGGTAAGAGCGTAAGCGAAATTCTGCAGCTCGGCATTGGTTGTCCGGAGCGCTTCCTCGGCCTGCCTTCGCTCCGTGACATCTTCAATCGCCAGGAGGATGGTCCGCGCCTGGGCGTTCGGATTGAAGACCTCGCTGGCGTTGAGCAGCATTATTTTTCGTCCGACATGCTCAAATTCGTGGGTCACCTCAAAGTCGCGGAACGTGGCGTGCGCGGGGAGAATGTTTTCGAGCAGCTCGCGCAGCCGCGGAATATTCCATTGTCCGTTTCCCAGATCGTAGATCAGCCGCCCTTCCGTCTCCCCCCGTGAGGCCCGAAACGTCTCGTAAAACGTCTTGTTGGCTTGGAGGACTTGCAGGTTCTGATCCAAAATCACCAGGGGTTCCCGCACGGTTTCCACGATGGCCTCGGCGAAGTCGAGACCGCGTTTCGCGGCATCGATATCGATCAACATGAGCACGGCGCCGTCGGTCTTGCCATCCGGGCCGACGGATGGCAGGACGCGCAGCGAATACCAGCGGCCGTGCGAATCGCGGACATCGCGCGGCTGCCGGTTGCCGCCCTCCATCGCATCGAGCAGCAACGGCCTCAGTCCGGGCAGTTCCATCCGAGGCCGCAGGTCGGTGATCGACCGTCCGACATCGGAGGCGATCAGGTTCAACATGGGTTCCATGGCGCGCGTAAAGCGGCGGATGCGGAGATCGCGGCCAACCATGACAAGGGGTATGCTGAGGCTCTCCAGGAGATTGGCCAAGTCCCGGTTGACCTTGATGAATTCCACGTTGCTGTTTTTCAGCTCTTCGTTCAGCGTGTTCAATTCTTCGTTGGCCGATTCCAGCTCTTCCTGCGCGGTTTCCAGCTCCTCGTTGCCAGCCTGCGCCTCTTCGTTCGACTCCCTAAGCTCTTCCAGGGTTGCCGCATGATCCTCGACGATGGATTGCAGATACTCTTTGGTCGCAACCAACTCACGCCGCAGCCGGGCGCTTCCCGCGTTTTCCCGGGCGGCGGGTTTGCGCCTCGCCCTCGGGCCGGCGCCCGGCTCGGCATCCTCGAAGAGGACCAGGAAATAGCGCTCCTTGGAAGAGGACGTCTCCCTGAACGGAGTTACGTTGATTGTGACGTTTGTCAGCCGGCCCCCATCTTCGATCCGGAAGCCGTCCGCCTTAGCCGCGGCGTTGGTTTGCCGGGCGGTTTGAATCGCCTTACCCAGGCCCGCGATTAAGCCTTCGCGCGCCATTCTGAGAAGATTCCGGGTCGGCTCGCCCGGCGAGAGCTCCAGGTACGGAGCGGTGCGGCCCCGGACCTGGACGATGTTCAGATCGTCGTCGACGATGGCGCCGGGGGGGCCATGTTCGGCCAGCACCAACCGGTCGGCTTCCCGCAGCACCTCCGTCTCCGCACGGCCCCCGGCGATCCGCCGCGGGAGATCCACCCGCCCTCCGGCGCGGCGGCCCTCGCTCGTGCGCGGCGCGGGCGCGCCCGCGGCCGGCTGCATGCGGTAAATCTTGTGAATGCTATCCACTTGCTGGAACCACTCGGAAAATGGGCCAACGCCTTCGGATGGACCGAGCACCAGGAAGCCGGTTGGCTTCAGGGCGTAGCGGAGGATCGACAATACCTTGTGTTGCAACACAGATCCAAGGTAGATCAGCACGTTACAGCAACTGATGAGGTCCAGCTTGGAGAAAGGCGGGTCCTGTCCCACGTTGTGCCGCGCAAAGACGCATGCGTCGCGAATGATCTTGGCGACCCGATACCCGCGTTCGGACCGGGTGAAGAACCGTCCCAGGCGCTGCGGCGAGACATGCGCCACTGCGGCGGGCGCGTAGGCGCCGGCGCGGGCTTTTTCAATCGCCGCTTCGCTGATATCGGTGGCGAAAATCTCGAACGGAACGCTCACTTTCGCGTCTTCCAGAAACTCCGTCAAGCAGATGGCGAGCGAATAAGCCTCCTCGCCGGTGGCGCACCCGGGCGCCCAGATGCGGATTGGATCTTCGGTTCCTCTATTCTCAAGCAGAGCGGGGAACACCTTCTTCTTCAGCTCCTCGAAGACCTCCGGCTCCCGGAAAAACGACGTGACGGTAATCAGACAGTCCTCGGACAACGCGGCCGCTTCCTCGCGGTTGCGCTCGAGGTCCCGGGTGTAGTCTTCCAGCGTTGCGAATCCGCGAAGGGCCATGCGCCGCTTGATGCGCCGCGAAAGGGTGCTGTGCTTGTAGTGGATAAAGTCCACTCCGGTGGCGCTCTGCACCAGCCGGAGTATCTTGGCCAGTTCCGGATCCCCCGGCTGCTCCGCGGCGTCCGGAAGCTCGGCCGCGACCTGGGACTTCCGCGCGATGGCCGCTAAATGGAGCGCGATTCCGGCCGGTGGGAGGACAAAATCCACGACGCCCGCGGCCATGGCGCTTCCCGGCATGCTGCCGAACTTCGCGGTCCCCATTTCCTGAGCGAAGGTGGCGCCACCCGCGGCCTTGATCGCCTCGAGGCCCAGCGTCCCATCCGATGCGGTTCCCGATAGAACGACGCCGAGCGCCGGGCTGCCTTTGTCCGCCGCCAAGGAGCGGAGAAAGGCGTCGACCGGCATGTTGCGGCCGCCTTCCGGCCGTGCCGGGGCATGAAGGACCCCATCGACAATGGTCAAATTGCGCCGGGGCGAAATCACGTAGACATGGTTGGACTCGACGCGCGTTTCGCCGTTCACTTCGGAGACCGGCATTCGGCTGACCTTGGAAAGCAACTCCGTCAGATGGCTGTCGTGCTTGGGGTCGAGGTGCTGAATCAGCACGAATGCCATGCCGGTATCGCCAGGCAGATTGCTGAGCAGGTCCGTGAATGCCTCTAACCCGCCGGCGGAGGCTCCTACGCCAACGACAATAGGGCGGGAACCAACTTCGGCGCGCTCCTCGGCCGTCGGCGGCGCGGCAGCCGGCACAGACACGGGACTGACGTCCGCCGTGGAGGCCTTTATCCGCGGGGTTGTTCGCCGCCTCAGGCTGGGCGACCCAGGCGCACGCGGCGAACGCGCAGTTCTGCCTTGCGGACGACTACCGGTCTTCTCTGCCACACACCACCATTAACTTTCTCGCCGGGATGAAAGGGGCGTCGACGCGAGTCGAAAAAGCAGCACGTGAAGTGCCACTCCCGCTGGCCAACAGTTACCCGGCATCGGCTATCAGCTTTCCGCTTACGTCCATCACTCATCGCAGAAAAACCAAACGAACCCAATTCGGAGCGGCGACCCTCTTGACGGAACGAACCCAATTCCCCCCGAAGAGCCACAAAACACAGGGCCAAAAGTGCCGTGTGCGATGCGGAATTTGCCTTGGAAGAGGCAGACCACAAACAACGATGGTCTGCCCCACTCGTCCCTGGGTTTGAGGAGTTCAGCATGCGATTGTCTTCCCACTTTCAGAATTACACGAGCGGGGCGTCAGTCCGAAACTCCATCAGAGGCAGGTGATGGGAAAGAAAGGGGCTGGCTGGTAAAAAGTGGCTGTGACCGAAACGCGGCAAGCCTCGAAGCGCCGTCAGGCGGCTCCGTGGGCCGGGAGCAAATCCTTGATCATCTTGCCGATCTCCATGAATTGATCGAGACCGGAAGGTTTGGTGATGAATTGGGAGACTCCAAGGTCCTTGAGCAAAGCCTCGTCACGCCGGGACTGGGAAGAACTCCATACGCACACGGGAACGCCGGCGAGGTAGTCGGCGCTTCGGATCTCGCGCAGAATGTCTTCGCCGCTATACCTGGACAGATGCAAGTCCACCAAGATCAGGTCCGGAACGGCCGCGTCCGTGTAAGCCCCTTGCCGGCGGATGAA
>PLGA01000292.1 GCA_003139735.1 Bryobacterales bacterium
TATTCCTTGTATGGGGCGGCTAGCGTAGACTGAAGGGAACCGCCTCAGTGGCTCCTCGGAGGCGGCTCTTACCAAATGACCTCTATTTCTCAGGGGGACCGCGAGAAACAGTCCGCCGCCCGGAACTCGCTCCTCACCGCCGTCGGCTTGGCCGGCATCAAAGCCATCGTCGGCCTGATGACGGGCAGCTTGGGCATCCTGGCCGAAGCCGCGCATTCCGGCCTCGACCTGGTGGCCGCGATCATGACGTACCTGGCGGTGCGGATTTCCGGAAAACCTCCGGACACCGACCACCTCTACGGCCACGGCAAGGTGGAAAACCTGTCGGCCTTTTTTGAAACCCTGCTGCTGCTGGTTACCTGCGTCTGGATTGTGAGGGAAGCCATCGGACGCCTGCTCCACCATCACGGCCTGGTGGAGGCGACGGTGTGGTCCTTCGCGGTCATGCTCATTTCAATCGGCGCCAATGCAGTACGGTCGCGCGCCCTCGGCCGCACAGCCAGGAAATACAACAGCCAGGCATTGGAGGCCGACGCGCTTCACTTCCAAACAGACATCTGGAGTTCGGCGGTGGTCATCGCCGGCTTGATCGCGGTCAAGATCGCGGATGCGTTTCCGGGCCTCGCGTGGCTGCGGGGCGGCGACGCCGTGGCGGCACTGGGCGTTTCGGCGTTGATTGTGTTGGTGAGCGTCCGATTGGGCCGGCGAACGATCGATGCGCTACTTGACAGCGCGCCCGCCGGCATGGAGCAGCGCATCGCGGTGGCGGCCGAAGGCGTCGAGGGCGTGCACAACTGCCATAACGTGCGGATCAGGGCCTCCGGTCCGAAGATGTTCATCGACCTTCACGTGCTGGTGGACGGCGGCCAGACGCTGGCCCAAGCCCACGACCTGACGGTCCGGATCGAAGCGGCAATTCAGGAGATCGCACCGCAGGCCGACGTCACCGTGCACCCGGAGCCATTGTGATTTTAAAGCGATGGCGCCCCGAGCGCACTTGCCGTGGGGGCTGTCCCGGCAGCAGAAGCTTAGCCGTTGCGTTGGCCGGAATTTCGACGTCGTAATCGAGCCGGCCGCCGCTGCGACGCCAACTGCTGGAAACGGCGCCGAGAGGCGTCTGGTACTTGGCCTGGGCCGAATCGATGTCGCCGACGGGGGTGGGGCGCAGCACGATGCGCTCGTCCGGCGGACGCGAAGCATCGAAGTCGATGCCCGCCAGGTATCGGTAGAACCATTCCTCGGCGTGCCCCAACATGAAGTGGTTTTGCGACGAGGCCGGGTCGGCGTCCCACGCTTCCGTGAGGGTCGTGGCGCCTCGCGCGAGTTGTGCGGCGTAGCTCGGCGGCTCGGGGTTTGACAGCATGTCGTAGATCACATCGGAACGCCCGCCTTCGCTAAGCGCCTGAATGACGTAGTGAAATCCGATATCGCCCGCCGTGGTGTGATTGCCGTGCGCGACGATGTCCCGCACCAACTTGTCGAGAACCGCGGCTCGGCGTTCCTCCGGGACCAAGCCGAGAGCCAGCGGCATGGCGTAAGCCGTTTGGCTGCCCCGATCGTACACGCCGGTTCCGGCATCGAAAAGCTGGGCGTTGAAGGCGGCGCGCGCGGCTTCGGCCCGGCGCGCGAAGCCCTCTTCATCGGCGGCATTTCCGAGCACCCGCGCGATGGCGCGCAAGGTCGCCAGGTCCTGATAGTAGATCGCGGTCGCGGTGACGCCCAGGCTGGTAAGCTGCGAAACGCCGGGCCGCCTGGGCCCGATGTCGTACCAATCGCCGAGGCCGTACGCGATCATTCCGTTGACCGCCTTGCCGCCCAGGTAATCGACGTAGCGTTTCATGGCGTCGTAATGCGCGGCCAGAGTCTCCCGATCGCCGAAGTGTTTGTAGGCCAGCCACGGGGACAGCACGACGGCGCTGCCCCACTCCGGGGAATCGCGGAAACCACTGTCGAAAACGGTGTATTCCGGCGCGATGTCGGGGACCAGCCCCTCGGGGGTCTGCGCTTCCGCCATGTCGTCGGCGATCTTGCGGTAGAGGCTCCCGACGCCGTAGTTGTACATGATAGCCGAGCCGAGCAGATGATCCTGCTCCAGCCATCCCAGCTTCTCGCGATGCGGACAATCGGTGAGCACGTTCTGCATGTTGCTGAGAATCGCGGCGTCGATCAGCTTGTGGATGCGGTTGAAGAGATCGTTCGAGCAGGAGAATTCGCCGATTTGCGGGGCGGCGGCGTGCACGAAACGCCCTTCGATGGCGACCAGCGCGCCGTCGCCGGATGGTTCCACTTGCACGTAGCGAAAGCCGTAATAGCTGAATCGCGGACTCCAGGTCTCCTCGCCGGATCCTTTTAATGTGTAGGAGAACCACTGCGGGCCGCCGGAACTGCGCTGGGAAACCAGTCCATTCGCGTCGAGCAACTCGCCCGGAATCATTTTCAGGGCCGCGCCCACCGTTCCGCGGACGGTGATGGCCGGCCAGCCGGAAAAGTTCTGGCCGAAATCGTAGACCTTCACTCCGGGACGAGGCTCGGTGGTCTTCACCGGGTGAAATACTTGCATGACGCGAATCTCGGGGTTGATCTGCGCCACCAGATTTCCGCCGGGACCCGCAACTTCCAGCGCCGGCGCCCACTCGCGGTCGTCAAAGCCGGATTGGTCCCACCCGGTTTGCTCGAGCGTCGCATCGTAGTCCTCGCCGCCATACGCGTGCGAGACCACGATGGGTCCGGGATGCCACTTCCAGTTTGCGTCCGTAACGATCTCGGCGCCGCCTCCGCCGCGGTACGTCACGCGGAGCCGCGCGATCAGTTTGGGTTGTCCGAACGAGCCAGTGAACTTCGTATAACGGCCGGGAATCCTGGGAACATTGAAAAAACCGTTGCCCAGCATCACCCCGATGGCGTTCTCGCCGGGCCTGAGAGCAGCCGTGACGTCGTAGGTGTTGTAGTAGACCGTCTTTCGGTAATTGGTCCAGCCCGGCTGCAGCACCGCGTCGCCGATCTTGCGGTCGTTGACGCTCAACTCGTACTGGCCGAGCCCCGAAATGTCGATCACGGCGCGTGTGACGGGCTTGTCCAGCCGGACGGCGCATCGGAAGATCGGCATCCGCAACTCGGGGACCGCTCCATCCGGCTGCGCGGCGATCCATTTGGCGTTCCAATTCTCGGCGCGGGCCGCCAACCCGGCCAGAGTGAGATAACCCAACAGCTTGACGAACCGCGTGTGAGAAGCCATAACGAGTGAGGCCGCGCGCTACATATACATCCCGCCATTGACTGCCAGCACGTGGCCTGTGATGTAGGAGGCTTCGTCGCTCACCAGGAATTTCACGGCGTTGGCGATGTCGGCCGGCGTGCCCATGCGGCCCAGCGGGACCGAGGCCAGCATCTTCTGTTTAAGTTCGTCCGGCAGGCCGGCGGTCATATCGGTGCCGATGTATCCCGGCGCCACGGCGTTCACCGTGATTCCGCGGCTGCCCACTTCCTGCGCCAGGGCCTTGGTCATCCCGATGAGGCCCGCCTTGGACGCGGCGTAGTTGGCCTGCCCCGGGCTGCCCGCCTGGCCCACCACCGACGCCATATTCACAATGCGGCCCCAGCGCGCCTTCATCATGCCCGGAAGCGCCTGCTGCGCCGCGTAGAACGCGCCGAAGAGATTGATCTTGAGCACCAGATCCCAATCCGTCAGCTTCATGCGCATCGATAGCGCATCGCGCGCGATGCCGGCGTTGTTTACCAGCACGTCCACATGGCCCTTCTCGGCATTTACCTTGGCGAAGCCTTCCTTGACGGATTCGGGCGAGGAAATGTCCAGGTCCAAAGTCATGGCCTCGCCGCCGGCCTCGCGGATTTCCGCAGCCACTTTTTCGTTGTTCTCGACTTCCGGCGACGCGACCACGATGAAGAGACCGGTCCGCGACAGCGTGAGGGCCGTTTCCCGCCCGATTCCCCTGCTGGAACCGGTGATGAACGCAACTCGACTGGGCATGCTTTCTCCTGGCGGTGTTGTAGTATTAAACTCAATCATAACTTATGCCCTGTCGCGACCTGCGCGCCTTCGTTCAAGCCCTGGAAGAAAACGGCGAACTCAAGCGCATCCCGTTTGAAGTGGACCCGGTGCTCGAGATCGCCGAGTTCGCCGACCGTTCGGTGAAGAGCGGCGGACCCGCGCTGCTCTTCGAAAAGCCGAAGGGGCACGACATTCCGGTGCTCATTAACGCCTTCGCTTCCATGCGCAGAATGGAGATCGCGCTCGAAGTGGGATCGGTGGAGGAGGTCGCGCGGCGCATCACGGATCTACTGGAGATGCGCGCCCCCGAGGGCCTCATGGGCAAGCTCAAGATGCTGCCGAAACTGGCCGAGATGGGGTCGTTCTTTCCGCGTACGGTCTCCGCGGGAGCGTGCCAGGAGGTGGTGCGGACCGAGGGCTTCTCGCTGCGGGATCTGCCGGCGTTGCAATGCTGGCCCGAGGATGGCGGGCGATTCATCACCTTGCCGCTGGTCTTTTCGCGCAACCCCGATACGGGCAAACGGAACTGCGGCATGTACCGCATGCAGATTTTCGACGACCGCACGGCGGGCATGCACTGGCAGACCCACAAACAGGGCGCGGAGCATTACCGCAGGGCCGGGCATCTCGGCCACAAACGCATGGACGTGGCCGTAGCGATCGGGGCCGACCCCGTCACCATGTATTCGGCGATTCTGCCCTTGCCGCCGGATCTCGACGAAATGATCTTCGCCGGCTTTCTGCGCCAACGCCCCGTGGAGATGGTGAAGTGCCGGACTGCGGACCTGGAAGTCCCGGCCAATGCCGAAATCGTGCTGGAAGGGTACGTCGAGTTGGGAGAATTGCGTACCGAGGGTCCCTTCGGCGACCACACCGGCTTCTATTCGCTGGCCGACGAGTACCCGGTTTTCCATGTGACCTGCCTGACGCGCCGCGAACAGCCGATCTACGCCACGACAATCGTGGGGCCACCCCCCATGGAGGACTACTACATGGGCAAGGCCATCGAACGCATTTTTCTGCCGCTGATGCGCTTGCAATTGCCCGAGGTGCGCGATATCGCCATGCCGGCCGAGGGCGTGTTCCACAACCTGATCCTGGTTTCCATGCGCAAATCGTACCCTGGCCACGCGCGCAAAGTGATGCACGCCATCTGGGGTACGGGTCAGGCCATGTTTTCCAAGTGCATCGTGGTGGTGGATGAGGACGTGGACGTGCAAAATTCCCGCGAGGTGGCCTGGAAGGCCCTCAACCACATCGATCCGGAACGGGATATCCAGTTTGTGATGGGCCCGGTGGATTCGCTNNCTCCCCAACTACGGCTCCAAGATGGGCGTGGACGCCACGCGCAAATGGCCCGGCGAAGGCTTCACCCGCCCCTGGCCCAACATGATCGAGATGTCGCCGGAAGTGAAGCGGCGGGTGGACGATCTCTGGAGGCAGGCGGGTCTGTAGGACCGGCAACGCACGGGAAAGAAGGCAAACCCGCTGCGCGGCTGGATTTGCAGCCCCTACAACTCCTTGATAGAATTGGAGGCATCCCTTACGGTGGGTGTAGCTCAGCTGGTAGAGCGCCGGATTGTGGTTCCGGTGGCCGAGGGTTCGAATCCCTCCACCCACCCCAATGGATTCCCGCCTCGAGATGCTCCGGCTTGGCCTTTGCCTTGCAAGTAATTGAAACACGGCCATAATACGCTGGTGACACGTAGACTGGGCCGAAGCCCCATCTTCGGGTCCTCAAGTTCGAACTTGTCTAAATTTGAGGGAGATCCCGGACCCAAAACGTGTTATAACGTACACAATGCTCTTGCTCGCATTTGCTCTGATCATTGGAGTCGGATACCTTCTGTCTGCCCGCCGCGCAGACCGCCGTGTAGAAGAGCGGTACCGGTCCACTTGCCTCAGCAGGCTTGAGTCCCTGTGTCAGCGAGAACCGGAGAGCACCGCGTAAAGCCGCCACCCAGCCAGCTCGGAAGCGCCGCTTGCGCGTCCTGACGCGCAAGCCGAGTGGTAACTCGCCGTTGCGAACAGGAACCATCATGGGTCCGCGTGGAACGCAAAGCAGCCCCTACTGAGGTTATTCCGTACGGCTAACCCGTCCGGAGTATGATACTTAGACCTTTGCCGGCCCTATTCTTGTTTTGAAAGCGCGCCGGCATGGCCAAACATCTCAATTCCCGCCTAGGAGTGATAGCGTTCCATGGTGCGCGGGTTGTAGGCCCAGTGGAACTCGAGTTCATAGCCGAGGGATTTCGCGAGGCCGTCCAGGTCCGGGAATAGCGTCGCGTAGGTGATGTTCATGCGGTAGAGTTCGCGCATTCCCATCTCGCGGACGGCGTTCTTGAGGACGATTTTCGCCAGGATATTCTCCTGGTCGGCGTCCTGCAGCATTTCTTCGATGGGCACGTTCAGCACGCCGGGGACGGCGAAGGTGCCGGATTGCGCGATGAGGCGCCGGTTCATGGTGTGCGGCTCTCCCATCCAGATGAAGCGGTGGCTGCCTTTCAGAAAGTAGCGCGCGAAATTGCCTTTGGGCCGCGGGTCCATACGAGTGCGATGCGGCGCGTGGCTGCTATCGATGCGCGCGGGGTTCATGGCCCAGACCACGCCATCGGCCAGGGTGCGCTCCAGGGCGAAAAAAGCCGCCACGTAGGGCGACCAGGTGAAATCGATGAGCCGCGTGGGGGCGCCGTGGTGCTGCATGAGCGCCAGCCATTGGAAATCGTCGTCGAGTTCGGGCGGCTTGGTGATGAACTGGTGCGCTTTGCGTTTGAAGATGCGGAGTATGCGCGATTCCTGCTCCGGCCATGCGGGCGGCGCCACGCCGAAGTTCCGCAGATAACGGGATAGCGAGCTTTGGAGCGGCCAACGCTCATCGCGCTCGCCGCGGAAGGCCCAGTTGGAATAGGGGGGATTGGTGATCAGTCCGAGAAACGACTCCCAGGATTGCAGCCGGAAGACGCGGTAGGAGTTTCTGGCCTTTTTGCGCGATGCCATCCACTAGCTATCGTAGCGGTATAAGGCCTGTGCGATAGAGACGCCCCGGACGTCGATGCGCCCCAGTTCGGCCGCGCCCACGCCGTGACCTTCGGCCAGCAGCAGGGTGTTGTCGCAGGTTTGGAAGGGCACGGTCCCGCGGGCGGCGCGGGGATTGTATCCCATGACGGCGGCGGCGACGGCGTCCGTGCACACCGGATTCAGGCCGGCGAGCAGCACTCCGGGCTTCACGGTGCGCACGCCTTGAAGCCACGGCCCTTCGCCGCCGGCGATGGATTCGACTCCTTCGATGAGCGCCAGGTGGATGGGGCGCGCGGCGGTGGCCGCGCACCAGGCCACCCAGGCCGCCCAACTGGTCGAACAGGACGCCGAGTTTGGCGGTGACGTCCTCGTCGTACGAGGCGCACTTGGCGATGGAAACAGGCGCCACGGGGGCGGCGTCGGCCGCGTGCAAGAGCGGCGCCGCCGAGATTGCCGCGATCCATTCTCTACGGGTCATCATGGTCATTGCTCCAGTCTCACGGTGGCGCACACGGTCACCTTATCGATGTCGGCGCCCCAGCCGTCGTCGGTTTTGTAAAGCTCCAGCGGCTTTTCGACGCCATCCGGCGTGAGCAAAGCCGCGCGTTTGTAATCGCCCAGGAAGTGTACGGAGACGTTTTCCACGGGATAGTCCGAGTAATTGACCAGGCTCAGGACGGCGGTCCGGCCATCGCCCGAAATCAGAAAGTTGGAGAGCATGGAGGCGGCGTTAAACAGGCGCACGCCCAGGTTCCTGCGGCCCACCATGGAATTGACCTCGCGCCAGATATCGTTGAGGCGTTCGAGTTCGAGGCGGTCGAGCGTGATTTTGTCTCCGGCGGGCGCCTGGTCGGTCCATCCGGGCGGTCCGGTGAGGAGGGTGCCGCCGGAGCGCGTAAAATCGTGCAGGACAGCCTGTTCCTCAGGAGTGAGGGAGGCGGCGTCCAGGTTGACGGCCATGCTGGCATCCTTGAGCGAGCCGGGGGTGAGGCGCTGGCGGGGGATGGGGCGGACGGGCGTCTGCTTGACGGCGATCATGTCGAGAATGCCGCCCGAGAGCAAGCCCCCTTTGGCGGGGTCCTGCACCAGCGCGAGCTTGCCGTATTCGCGCATTTCGCGCCACTCGGGATGGCGCTCGAAATAGCCGGCCAGGGTGAGCATGCGGGCCCAATCGGCCAGGGCCTTGGGATCGAGGCGGGCCAGCCGCGCGGCAAAATCGTCGTCCAACGCCAGGACCCAGCGGGCGCCCGACATGCCCGCGTCGGCGATGGCCTGCAGGTAGCGCCCGGTGGAAACCACGGTCTTGGCGGGCGGTTGATTGGCGATCCATAGGGGCAAGTCGCTCCAGGAACGCGCGGCGCGGATAAAGCCGGTGTTGGTATCGATCCAGACGGACCCGCTGGGACCCGCCTTGAGGCGTTCCATTTCCGCCATGCCGGGCCAAACGCCCTGATAGGTGGCGAGAACCGGACCGGCGGAGTTCGCCAGCATGCGGCTGCGCGGCGCCAGTTCAACGACCGGAGCGCCGCCCGAGATTTGGCGGACCGCGGCGGCGACGTCATCGGGGAAATCGCCTTCAAGGGCGATGCCCGTGACCTTGGCGGACAGGGCGCGGCGCGCGGTTGCCAGGACATCGTCTGAGGGAACGACAACGGCGAGAGTCGCGAGTCCGCGATTTGCGGCAGCCGCGGCGAACTCGGCCGTAACCGGGCGCAGAAGCAGGCAATTGATGGGGCCGCTGCCGACCAGATCGAGCGAGGCGGCGTCGGACCAGGGCCAGCGGGCAGGAACCCAGTCGGCGGGTTTGGACCAGCGAGGCGAGACGACAGGCTGGCTTTGGGCTAACCCCGACAACGCAAGACAAGCCAGGACACACACCCAACGTTCCCCTCGCATACGCATCTACTTACTACTGTACGATAACGGGGACGCGGCGGGATAGCGCCGCTTCCATCAATTCTTCGGCGAGGCGATGGGATAACCCTGCCATAGATATTCGAGCGCCTCGGGCAGGGTTTGCTGCTTCACGGCGCCATCGGTATGACCGGCGTTGCGAGCGAATACAAATTGGTAGTGATAGCCCTTAGCCGCCAGCGCTTTGGCCATGTTCTCATTGGCGAGGACCCAGTCGTGCATGTCGTCGCGCATGACATTGGGATTGTAATTGTCGCGGTCGCCGACCTCCATCCAGATTCGCAGCGGCTTGGCCGAAGTGTTGGGGATGAGGTGTTCGTGAAACTCCCATGCGCCATGGGGAGTCTGGGGGTTGGACGGCCACTGCTGATTCACATAAGTGCCCGAGTAGGTGAGAACGCGGTGGTATAGCTCGGGGTGATACCACGCCATGATCAAGGCGCAGGAACCGCCGGAGCTGCCGCCCATGGTGGCGCGGCCGTCGGGGTCTTTGGTCAGCTTCACGTTGTATTGCTTCTCGACGAGCGGAAGCACTTCTTTCTCGACCCACTCGGCGTAGAGGCCGGACATGGTGTCGTATTCCAGGCCGCGCTCGCTGCCCTGGGCGTCGCCGCTGCCGTTGCCTATGGAGATGGCAATCATGACGGGCACGCGATGCTGGGCGATCAGGTTGTCGAGGGCCGTGAACAGCAGCCGGTCGGGGCCGTCCGCGCCGACGAGGAACGGCGCCTCCGTGCCGGGGACGTATTGCTTGGGGACATAGACGGAGACGCGGCGCGTGTAGGGAGCGGAGTGACTGGTGGTGACGATCAGCCTGGCGGGGTCGTTGGGGTCAGGCGTGCCGAAAGTGCCGGGGTCGCGCGCGATGCCGGGGTAGATTTTGCTATCGGCCGAGGACATGGTGAAGTTGTTGACGTAGCCCTGCGGAACGCCTTCCTGCGCGGTCATCTCCGGCGCGCGGGTGTGGGTGGGGCCGATGATGAAGTTCCCGTCGGCGGTGGCGCCCGGGATGGCGCCATCGGGCAGTTCTTTGGCCGCGACGTAGCCGGAAGTGTGGGGATCGCGGGTGGGCGCCTGCGGGCGCGCCGGGGGCGCGGGCGCCGCGGGAGCTTGGGCGGCGGCCGGGGCTTGGGCCATGGCCGGACCCGCGGCCGTCATCAGGACGATCAGGAAGGCGACGCTTAGAAGACGGGGCATTGGAGACTCCTTTTACGCTGAGTGTACTACGGTACGATAGCGGGGCCGCGGCGTCGCCGACCATCGCGGCTGAGCTAGAGAAATAGTCCGGGGCTGACGCGAAAGAGTTGGCCGAGTTTTCGCGCTTGCGGTGCGCTGATGCCGCGCTTCCCGGCCAGGGCCTCATGCGCGTGGCTGCGCTGTCCAAAAACGGGCTGGAGGTCCGTTGCCGTTCTCCCGGAGTGCTCCAAGAGAAACCGGAGCTTCTCAGCGGGGGTGCTGTTGTCAGGCGGAAGTGCGCGCCGCCGGTCGTAGTCCTCGACCAGCAGGGCCAGCGGGCGCAGAAGTTTGGTTTCTTGCGCCGAGCGGGCCCGGCCCTTGCCGACAAGGTCGCCGAAGCGCCGGGCGATCTGGCGGTACTGCGCTTCCGTCTCGATCACCTGGGGCACGGTCTCGATCAGCAATTCTTCGTAAGTGGCGGTGGGCATGGGTTATAGCCTTGGCAAGTTCGATTATAGAACGTCAGCCAACGCAGCAATCCTGCGAGCGTTGGGCTGATCCGCACCCGCCATCTTGCCCAAAGCTGCAACCAACTTGCGGGAAGTAGTTCTTGTGCGGTGGTAAAATCGCCCTCACGAAATGCCTACCATCAGCGCCTTTTACGGGATCTTGATTCGGATGTTCTTCAACGATCACGCGCCGCCTCACTTTCACGCCCGCTATGGTGAGTTTGAAGCCACGATCGACATCGACACCCTGGTGGTGATCCAGGGCCAGCTGCCGAGCCGGGCTTTGAATCTGGCGCAGGAATGGGCGATGATACATAGAGAAGAATTGCTCGAAGCTTGGCGGCTCTGCCGCGAGAACAGACCGCCGAGGAAGATCGAACCCTTGGCTTGAGCGGAGTTTGCGTTATGCATTGGGACGTGGTTGACGTGAAGCCGGAGCCGGACTACTGCCTCTTTATCCAATTCAAGGACGGGCTGGCGGGACGCGTACGGTTGGGGCGGGAAAATCTCACCGGCGCGCTCGCGCCGCTGCGGGATGTGCAGTTCTTCGAGCAAGTTTTCATCGATTATGGCGCGGTCGCATGGCCCGGTGAGATCGATCTGGCGCCGGATGCGATGTACGCTGAGGTGGCCGGGCAGCGTCATGAGGCACAGGAGCCTGGCCGTGGGACGAGCCGCCGCTGAACCTTGCCGTCGCGAATCTCAGTCGCTAGTGCTGCTCGGTGGGGTGTCCAACGCCGAAGCTGACACCAGTGGTGTCAACGTCTTTCCCCGGTGAGTTCTGAAGAAACTCGGCATAAGCCGCATCGCGGTTGGACTTAAGGCGGAGAATCGCTATTACAGCCAACAGCAGAACAGCGTACGGGAGTGAGCGGATGGGGTCGAAGGTGCTCCAGGGGGATCCGATCCCCCGCGCTATGCGGGTGAGGAAGTGGAAGACTAAAACGATGAACCCAATCCCAAGAGCGAGCGCGTACTGTATTTTCAGGTGCATGATCATGCTGCCCTTCTTGCGGTGTTTCCCGAAATAGTACTGCACTTCTCGCAGGTCCGACTGGGTCAGGAACTGACGTTCGATGTTCGCTATGATGACGAGGTTGCGATTGTACCAATAAGAGGCGTCGTAGAGATGCCCGATGAGCCAAGCGGCAATTAGCACGATAAGAGAAGCGGCGATGTCCAGCGTGATGACCTGCTTTTCCGTGAGAGCGAGGATCGCGAACGCGCTCACGAGAACGCCGACGGACTGCCACACGACCAGGATATGGGTATTGATGTCGTTGAACATCTGATCGTACACGTGCACTAGGAATTCTTCTCTTCTAGGCGGTACGGGTTTGGTAGTGGCGGACGACCCTTCCTGTCCGTTCATGTCCGAGTTTCCCCTTGCCTATTGTACGTTCTCCAGAGGCGATTGATATTCAGAACCGAGTCGCGAAGGCAACGCTGATATCCGCCAAGCGGATGCGGGCGAAATATCTCACCGTCGAAGTAGTCGCCGAATGCTGCATCCAAGGTAAAGCGATTGCAATCAATGCTGATGACGTTCATCGTGTCTGCCAGACACCGCTGTACATCCGGTCGTCCACCGAGAAGGTGGACACGACCCTTGAAGGCGCGCGCCGGAATCCTAGTTCCGCCATAGCGCGTCGGGACGCTGTAGCCCAGCACGAACTCCGGCGGGATGAGCTTCTCGAGTTTGTCCCGCAGCCTTGGATCTTTTGGGACAACAACCACGCTTCGGCTATATCTCGCCAAAAGCGAGGCTTCGTGCAAAATGACGTCTAGTTCCCGAATGTCAAGCACGTCGCGCGCGACGGTCATCATGGGCCTGAAATTACGGGCCGCTTCAAGATGACGGTCAAACGAATAGTTCTTCCACTCAATGTCTAGAAAGCCTAGCGTAGCCAAATGCCGAATGTCCCTCAGATTCGTGTACCGGGCACCGGGCTTCCAGCCGTATTGCATCGCGATCGAAAGGACTGTCCTGCTGTGCGCCACGAACTTAATGACCCTATTTTCCCTCATCTAACGAGCTTCACTCTACAGCTTAGTCCGAGGATTGCGTGAAAACAATACTAGGTTGGCCCGCGACGGGTCGCACGGGGGTGGGCGGGACCGAGCCCTGGACCGAGCCCGCCGGTCCCAGCCTTTCCCGATACCGCGCGGCTGGTTGCAGCCTGTGTTGCAAGGTTGTACGCGGCCTAACGCCGCTCGGGCGCAGAAAATGCGTCCGTCCCCTTTTTGTATACTCAGGTCTTGAAGCTACTCGTTTTCTCCGACATCCACACCGATTGGAAAGCGCTCGAAGCGCTGCTCGATATCGAGGCGGATTACTATATCGCGGCGGGGGACCAGGCGACGTGGTCGAAGGGGCTGGACCGGTGCGGGTCCATTCTGAAGGCGCGCGCGGATAAGGTTTACGTGCTGCCGGGGAACCACGAGTCGGCCGACCAGGCGGCGGGGATGTGCGCGCGCTACGGGCTGCACGATTTTCACGGGCGGCATTTTCAGGCGGGGAAATGGTGCGTGGCGGGGCTGGGTTATTCGAACCCGACGCCGTTTAACACGCCCGGCGAGTATAGCGAGATACAACTGGCCGAGCGGCTCCAGCGGTTCGCGGACTTGAAGCCGCTGGCGCTCATCTGCCACGCGCCGCCGTTCGGCACGGCGCTCGACGAGATTCGCCCGGGGCTGCACGCGGGATCGACAGCGGTCCGCGATTTCATCGTTGCGCACCAGCCGGAGTATTTCTTGTGCGGCCATATTCACGAGGCGGAAGGCGCGGAGATCACGATGGGCCGGACGCGCGCGCGCAACGTGGGCAAGGCGGGGTATCTGCTGGAATTGGGGTGAAAGCCGGCGATGGGGACGAAGCGCCCTCTTACGCCCTTTACAGGGCTGGCGTGTTTCCGGACCGATTCCATAGGGCTAACGCCCTGGGCTAAGTTCTGGCGCCCCTGGCGGGCCTTGGGCCACGCAGGCACAAGAGCGACACGACGCGACGGGGTCGACCTGGAAGCGCAGGCGCGCCGCGCACAAGACTGAAGAGTCCCCGGGCATCTGCTAGAATTGGACTGAAATCCCATGACCTTAGAAGAGTTGGAACGCGCATACATACCCCTCCGCGAACAGGCCCTGGCCGTGCGGAGGTATCTTTGACGTCTCCACGCAGAAGCAGAAGCTAGCCAAGATCGAAGAGCAGACCTCGGCCCCGGACTTCTGGGCCCAACCCGAAAACAGCCAGAAGGTGATGCGGGGGCGTAAGCGGTTGGAAGAAGCCATCGCCAACGACGAGAAGATACGGTCGCTCACCGACGACCTGAATACGCTGTTCGAATTGGCCCGCGAAGGCGAAAACGTGGGCGGCGATATCGAACGCGAATCGAAATCCTTTGCCGAGTTTCTGGAGCGCATCGAGACGGCCATGCTGCTTTCGGGCGAGAACGACGCGCGCGACGCCATCGTCACCATTCACCCCGGGGCGGGCGGCACCGAAAGCCAGGACTGGGCCGAAATGCTGCTGCGCATGTACCTGCGGTGGGCCGAGCGCGAAGGCTTCAAGACGGTGGTGACGGACCGGCTGGAAGGGGAAGGCGCGGGCATCAAGTCGGTGACGTTCGAAGTCAACGGCGAGAACGCCTACGGGCTGCTGCAATCGGAAATCGGGGTACACCGGCTGGTGCGCATTTCGCCGTTCGATTCGGCGGCGCGGCGGCACACCTCTTTCGCCTCGGTGTTCGTGTATCCGCAGGTGGACGACGAGATCAAGATCGAGATCGACCTGGACGACGTCCGCATTGACACGTTTCGCTCCTCCGGGGCGGGCGGCCAGCACGTCAACGTGACCGACTCAGCGGTCCGGCTCACGCACCTGCCGACCGGCATCNNGAGCGCTCGCAGCACAAGAACCGCGACAGCGCCATGAAGCAACTTCGCGCGCGCCTCTACGAGTTCGAGCTGGAGAAGAAGCGCGTTGAGACGCGCAAGACCGAGGATTCGAAGCTGGAGATCAACTTCGGCAGCCAGATCCGCAACTACGTGCTGGCGCCCTACCGGCTGGCGAAGGACCTGCGCAGCAAGCTGACGATCGGCGACGTGGACCGGGTGCTTGATGGCGACCTGGAGCCGTTAATGCACGCCTTTCTGGTGTGGCGGAAGACCGGGAAAACGGCCGGCGACGACAAGGACGAGACACCGGAGTGAGCGTCGAACGCGCGGCCGCGTTAATTCGGGCCGGAAAGCTGGTGGCGTTTCCCACCGAGACGGTGTATGGCCTGGGCGCCAACGCGCTGGATGCCGCCGCGGTGGAACGGATTTTCGAGGCCAAGGGTCGGCCGCGAAACATCCCGCTGATTGTTCACGTGGATTCGGTGGAAATGGCGCGCGGGCTGGCTTCGCGGTGGCCGGATGCGGCCGAGACGCTGGCGCGCCGCTACTGGCCGGGGCCGCTGACGCNNGGCCGGTCTGCCCACGGTCGGTCTGCGCATGCCGGCGCACCCGCTGGCGCTCGCGTTGATCGGCGCGGCGGGCGTGCCCATCGCGGCGCCGAGCGCCAACCGGTTTACGGAGCTATCGCCCACCACCGCGGCGCACGTGCCGGAGGCGCTGGCGGACTACGTCCTCGATGGCGGGCCGGCGCGCGTGGGGATCGAGTCTACGGTGCTCTCGCTGGTGGGCGCGCCCGTGCTGCTGCGTCCCGGCGTGATTCCACTGCCGGAGATCGAAGCGCTGATCGGGCCGGTGGGGATGGCCGCCGATCCCGCCGAAGGGGCGCACGATGCGCCGGGCATGCATCCGCGGCACTACCGGCCGGCGACGCCGCTCTATTTGCTCGGCCCAGGCGAGGCTCCGCCCGCGGGCAGCGGAGCGTGGCTGCGCATCGGCCGCGAAATGTCTGCGGAGCCCCGCGAATACGCGGCGGCGCTGTATGAAACGCTGCACCGCCTGGACGCGCGGAGGCCGGATTGGATCGCCGTGGAGCGCCCGCCGGATACTCCGGAATGGGCCGGCGTGCTGGACCGGCTGCGAAGAGCGGCGATCGACTAATCTGGTCGTATGGAGGCAAGACTGGCCTTTGGCCGCGCGGCGGCGTTGTTGGCGCTGGTCTGTGCGACGCTGGGGGCGGACTCGGGGCAGGATCTGTTGACGGCCGCGCGCACCGGCGATACCGGCGGTGTGCGCGATCTGCTGAAGTCGGCCGTCAACCTCGAGGCCAAGGGCAAGGACGGAAAAACGGCGCTGATCTGGGCCGCCGAAGGGGGCCACACCGATATCGTGCGGCTGCTGGTTGCGAAGGGCGCGGACTCGCAGGCGCGCGATAAGGAGGGCCTCACGGCTTACGACCAGGCGCTGCTCTCCTCGGAAGGCAAACACGAGGCGATCCTGGCATTGCTGCCTAAGCCGGCGCGGGTGCGCATCGAGGTGGACGCCCTCTGGCTGCCGCAGAACATGATCGGCTCCTGCTTTGAGAGCCGCGCGGAGCTGGCGCGCAGCATCCTCGCCATCTCTCCGGACGCGCTGGCGGTGGGCGCACTTGCGGAGTACGCGCGCACGGCGGGCAAAGACGCGGTGGAAATCGTTCGCGCCAATTCCGAAGGGCTGAAAGCGGATACGTCCATGATCACGCCAACGGCGGCGGCGGCGGATGCCAGCGCCACGGTGGTTCTGGCGGTACGGCCGGGAGTGTCCTGCTCGCAGCAAGCCGACCATCTGAGCCTGGCCATCGACGTTCGCGCGATTCGCGCCGGCGGAGGGCAGCCGGTCTTCAAGAGGACTTACGGCGGGGGCTTCACGGGCCTGCATGAGCAAACTGCGACGAACCCAGCGCAATATCGGGCGTTCTACGACGGGTGGGCCAAGGGACACGCGAGCGCGATTTACTGGGATGTGTTGCGGGCGCTGCTGCGGCAGTAAAGGCGCGGCGCGCGGAAGGGGCGGGCGTAGGCGCCCTTAATTCTGTTAGACTCGAACTCAAAATCCTATGAATCGCCGAGAAATGCTAGCCGCTTCATTCGCCGTTGGCGCCGCGTCGTCCGGCGCCCAGACGGCCTCCAAGAGCGCATACTACGAACTGCGCTATTTCCGCATGCGCACGGACCACACCGAGCAGAACAGGCGCACCACGGAGTTCCTGAGCAGGTACTACATGCCTGCCGCCAAGCGCGCGGGCGCGGGCCCGATTGGCCTGTTCAGCGCTTCGATTGCGCCGAACGCGCCGTTTATCCTGCGCCTTGCAAGCTATCCCTCGCTGGCCGCCTTCGAAGCCGCCCGCGACAAACTGGCCGGAGACGCCGATTATCAGAAGGCCCTGGCCGACTACAATTCCAACCCCGATCCGGGCTTCATGCGGATGGATAGCTGGCTGCTGCGGGCTTTCGATTCCTTCCCCGCCATGGAGACGGGGCCGGCCGACGCCAGCCGCCCGGCGCGCATCTTTGAGCTGCGCACGTACGAATCGCTCAACGAATCGAGCGTGCAACAGAAGATCAAGATGTTCGGGGCCGGCGGCGAGATCGGCATTTTCCGCGCTTGCGGCATGCAGCCGGTGCTTTTCGGCGAGGCCGTGGCGGGCGCCAATATGCCGCACGTGAGCTACATGCTGGCGTTTGAGAACCTGGCGGCCCGCGAGAAACTCTGGGCTGTGTTTCAGGCCAACCCGGACTGGATCAAGCTGAAGGCGAGCCCGGACTATTCATCGCCCTCGCTGGTAATCAATATCAGCAACGCCATTCTTGCCCCGGTAGCGGGCTCGGACATTCGATAGCGGGAGGCCGAGGATGAGGCTCGCGACGAACGCCCTGCTCTTGGCGGCGGCGATTCTGGCGGCGCGCGCGGCGGCGGCCGAAAGCCCGGCGGTCGAAGGGCTGCACGATCCCCCGGCGTGAAAGCCGCGCCGGGGGAGAATGGCAAGGCGGTGCTCGAAGTAAGTTCGGGGAAGTATGCCTTCGCGGCTTACCAGCCCATTACCAAGTTGTAGGCGTTGACGGATCCGATGCCGGTCGCGAAGTTCCAACCGGCTGCGGCGCCGTAGGCCGGCGAGTAACTCGCGTTCGACGTCGAGAGAGCGCCATCCAGGTTCTGGGTGGTGGTTGGGTGGCGTCCGCCGGTGGTGCTGGTGGTGGAGCCGTAGCAATCGACCGACCCGCCACAGTTGACGTCGTTATCGCCTTCGGTGACGTTGTAGAAGATGCAGCCCGTCGCGTTGGCCGCCGAAGAGTTGCACACCGCCGAAGGGGTGGCCGCAAGCTGGTAATACACCGTGTTCGGGTTTCCCTGGCGGTTTTTGGCATGCTGATTGACCAGCGCCTGGATCCCCGCCAGAATGGGCGATGAAAACGAGGTTCCGCCGGCGCCGGACCAACCGCTGGGAGACCCGGAGCACCTGGCGCCGCCCTGCCGGAGGTCCGACCAGCAGAAGACGTAATAGTGTCCCCAGATGCCATTGGCCGCAAAGAGAGACACGTCCGGAATGTCGCGCACGCCATCGTTCGGGGCCAGGTTGAGCTTGGCCAGTTTGAGTTGCCAGGACGGCTTGGCATATCCCTTGCAACTCCCGCCGACCACGCCGGGGGTGGAGGGCGCTCCGGTCGCGCAGCCGCTAGGGCCGCCGCTGCCCGCCGCCACCGCCTGCAAACCATCCGAAATGGCCGTAGTGCTGTTGCAGAACCCCATCGCGCCATACGTCGTGCTGTTTCCGAGGTAGGTGGCCAGGAGGACGCTGGCGCAGGAGTCGTTCCACGGAATCTCCGGTATGTAGGACTTGGCCGAGCCGTAGGTAGAGGTGTTGGTCGAGTTCCAGTACGTGCTATTAGAGCCGGCGTAGGAGTCGCCGAAGTCCGTGCCGCCCACGGCTACGTTGTACGGCGTGGAGGCGAAACCGCTCACGCCGATGCCGTGCGTGGCGCCCGAGGCCCCCGCATCGCAACTGGCAGCCCCTTCATCGCCGGCGGAGACGAACACCGAAACGCCCTCTCCGGCGGCCTGTTGAAATGCGGTATTGTACGCCGCATTGGCTGCGGCGCCGTTTTCCGCCTCGCATTCGCCGTAGCTCATGCTGACGATGGCCGGAGGGTTGGCGCTGTTGAGGAGGTTCTGAATGGCAATCAACCCTCCAAAAGTAGTGCTGGTATTGCGGCAGGAGGCCACTTGGATGGCTGCGCCGGGCGCGGCGGCGCTGGCCCACTCGGCGTCGAGAATCGCTTCGCCGTCATCGCCTCCGGAGGGAACGCCGGGGTCGGTACAGTTGTTCTTGCCGCTGGGAGGCGCCGGATGGACCGTAGCCAGAGATCCGGTGGTGTAACTGGAAAGCCCAAACTCGCTTCGGAACGTGGTCCAGTCGGTGGCGCTATAGAGGTCGGTGTCCTCGACCACCACGATGGTCTGGCCCTGGCCCGCGATACCGGCGGTGAACAACGGATTCAGATTGTAGATGGTCGCCAGATCGGCGGGGACAACCGCCTGATAAGTGTCTTTGCCGGAGACGAAGGTGTAATCGGGACGAGGCTTGCTCATGGGGCGCGGCCGGAAATCGTGCAGGGCAACCACGCCCGCCACCACCGGCGCCAGCGCTTCCGGAATCCGCGGGTCGCTCATGTTCGCGAGGTGGGTCTGTCCGTTCACCTGCAGGTAATGAATCTCGGTGTGGAAGGCGGCGCGGATCTGCCCGGCGGTACCCGAGAAATCGATTAGCATGCCGTTTGGGTACACGGAATTCACCGTAAGGCCGTGCGATTGGAGCCACGCCGAGATGGCGTCAAGGTCCGACTGCGCGGCGCCGAACCTCTCGCCGAACTCCGCCGCGGTGAGCCACTTATGAAAGTTCGGGGAAGCCGTATCCTGGAGCGACTCGATGAACTGTTGGACGGCCTGCTCCTGCGGGGCGGAGCGCTGCAACTGGAGCAGCACGTGATCCATGGGGATGTCTTCGGGCACGAGGCCGCGGTCGTTTTGCGGATTGGCTTCAGGCCGCGTGTTCCCGGCGATGGCGTGCAGCCTGGTTTCATCGATCCGGCCGCTAATGAGTCCGGGCACGTTACGGCCGGTCGGCGCCGGCTGCGCCAGGAGCGCTCCGGGCAAAGCCAGCAGCGACACCCCTACAGCCAGACAAAAGGCATGGGACCCAAGACTCCTGGACATCGTTTTCCTCCTTCGAACAAGCTTACACGATGGACAGCGGCGGCGCACTCCCTTCGGGCGCTTAACAAGCTGCCCAAAAAACCTTAAGGCGCAAGGGTGGGACGGCGGACCGATTCCCGCACTCGCCGGAACAGGCCAAAGCAGAACGCGGCAGCGAACAACAGGGCGCCAAGACTGGCTGCCCGGCAGAGTTTGGCCTCAATGCCGCCATCGTAATCGAGCTCGATCCGGCATTCGCCCACGCACTCCGCCCGCACGGCCATGAAGCCGATGCCATCGCGGTAGACGGCGCGTGGGGCGCCGTTCACCGAGGCGCGCCAACCGGGGTCGTAGGTGACTTGGGTTGCGATCACCTGGCCCGGTTGGATGCGCGCGCTTATGGCGGCGCGATTCGGCCCTTGCCACTCGAAATCGGCGGGGGACGCGGGGTGGTCCATAGCGGCCACGTAGCGGCGCAGCTCATCGGCATCCGCGCCGCTGATGGGCTTGTGGCGCACCAGGCTCTCCGGGCTCATGGCGTGAGCCAGCGACGGGGATGACAGCGGCACGCCGTAGATGGTGGTATCGTCCTGGCGCCAAAGAACGGGAAGGAGGCCCTCGAACTTGGCGGGATGGGCGAAGGGTTTCCAGTACTCGGGGCTGCGCGGGCCCGGAACGGCCACTACCCGCGCGCCGAACGCCTTGAGCCAGAGGATGGAATACGCGGCATCGCGGTCGCCCAGTCCCTGGCCGCTGTAAATGGTGTACTGCGCCACCTGCTGCATCCAGTTGGCGGTGGTGCTGTAGGACTGTCCGGAAAGTTGCGGCGAATCCGCGAACGCGTTCAGCCAGGCGGCCATGGAACCCGGCAACATGACGCGCTGCCCCGGGAAAGTGGCATCTACCCATTTGGCGGAGCGATACTCGATGCTCTGGGCAACATCCACCGGAAGGAGCAATCGCTTGACAAAGCGCCGTTGGGCCGCCACCTGCACGCCAGCCAGCGCCAGCAAAGGAATGGCCAGCAGGACCCGAGCGCGCGGAGGGACGCGCCGGACCAGGACGAGCGCAGCGCCAGCGGCCAGCAGCGCCAATGCAAGTTCCATCTCGAGGACGTATCTCGATGGCTGCGGCAGAAAGTGGAGCGACCAGTAGTGATCCAGCACGGGGACCAGAATGGCTGGGCACGCGAACAGAATGGCCCAGCGTACCGGCCAATCGCGGCCGTAGCGGCGCGCGCCGTACCAGGCCAGGAGCCAGACGAAGAGCAAAATCCCCAAGGCCAGAAAGCCGCGCGCGGACCAGTCCGCCTCGCCATCTATGTGGGCGTCGGCGCCGATGGCGCGCAGCAAGGACGGAGGCATTGAGGGGCAGACCGCCAGATAGGCCGCGGCCGCGACCAGCGCCGCGCGCGCCAGGTATGGGGTGTCCAGGCGATTCTCCATGGCCACGGGCACGGTGAGAACGGCCAACGCGGCCAGCACGAACCCGAACATGCTGGCGAGCATCATGGCCGCCATCACGGCGCCGGCCAGAACGTAAGCTGGAGCGCGTCGGGACTTCAAGGCGCGCGCCAGCAGCCAGACGGCCAGGGGAAACAGAGCGAACGCCGCCAAGTGGGGAAGGTCGTCCCACTCGAACAACCGGTAGCTGCGGCGCATGGTGATCAGCCAAGCCAGGCCGTGGCCGCCGCGGGGATCGACGAACTCCGCCGGCGCCGCCAGGGCGTAGACCAGCGCGGTCAGGAAACTGGCGCCGGGAGCTCTGGTAACCCGCCACATGGCGATGTAAAGCGCGAGCGGCCCCAGGCAATACGCCAAACCGGTAATCGCGTGCAGCGCCAGCGCCGGGGAAACGTGCAGGATGCGGGACACCGCGGCGATGGAGAACGGAATGAGCGGGGCGTAGGCGTACTGGATGGGCGCGCCCCCACCCCAATACGGCCACCAACGGGGCGAGAACCAGTGGAGGCCGGCGATGCGGGCCAGCGCCAGCCACTCCCCGTGCATGGAGGCGAAGTGGCCGGTAGATTCCGTAAAGAACGCTTCGCGACAAACGTAGGCGCCGGCCCAGGCAAGGACGCAGAAGTAAATCCATCCGAGCGCGCCGGAAGCGCCATCGGCGAGGCGCCGCAATAAGGTCTTCAAAGCACCATTATGCATCCGCTAAGGATGAGGTTCGGTAATCACGGTCACCCGCGAGAAGCCTTCGTCCACGGCCGGCGCCGCCAGCTTACGCGCCATCTTGGTCATGGCTCCCTCCGGGACCGCGCGGTTCCGCCGCCGGTTACGCTCGCGGCACACGTCGAGCGGGACGTCGAAGAACACAGCCTCGATCTCGCATCCATACCGCTTGCCGATGGCGATGTAGGGCGCGCGCTCGGCGGGCGTCAGGTTGGTCGCGTCGATGGTGGTCTCCGGGCGCCCGATCTGGAGGCGCTGCTTCAGAAGATAGCGCAGGGTCTGAAAGACGCGGCGGTTGACGGTCTGGTCGCCTTCATCGTCCGCCAGCAGCCCCCGTATGACGTCCGAGGAGAGCCCGCCGGCGCCCGTCCGCGCCAGCCACGTGGATTTGCCCGACCCCGGAAGCCCCACCAGCACCACGATGCGCATCAGGGACATGATAGCTCGCAGGCGCCGGAAGGAAGCGAACTCACTCCGAATGGCCAGATTGCCGTTCCGCCTGAGATCGCGGCGCAGGTTCCGCCGGGGGAACCGGTTCAGGTCGTCCTGCACTGGGGCAATTCCGCGGGCGATGCCGCACCCGTGGTCCGGACTCGCGTTGCCCGGCGCTCCCGATTGGCGTTAGGCTGTAAGTATGGCGGCAGCACTCACTACCGAGCCGGCGCCCCTCGTATTCGGCCCCGGTGGCGTGATGCGGGTGAGCGGTACGCGGGTGACCCTGGAGACTGTGCTGGCGGCTTTCGCCGGGGGCGCAACCGCGGAGGAAATCGCCCAGCAATACCCCTCAATCCCGTTGGCCGACGTGTATCAAGTAATTGGATATGGTTTGCGGCATTCCTCCGAACTGGAGCCCTATCTGGCGCAGCGGCATCGCGATATCGACGCGGCCAGAACGTCCAATGAGTCCAGGTGGCCGCCGGACGGTATCCG
>PLGA01000282.1:0-5509 GCA_003139735.1 Bryobacterales bacterium
ACGGGATTGAGCTGGTATAGCTCTTTGTACGCCGGCGGGACGATGGCAAACGAGTAGACAATCGGAACCAGCCAGAACAGGACCGTGTTGATCGATTCCACAAGGTAACGGATGTCGCGGATAAAGACGTTCAAAGACGCGGTGATCAACGAAAGCCCGCACACGAACACGATCTCCATGCACCAGACAAAAGGCAGCCAGGCCCAGTGGCGGTTCGGCCGGCCGCCAAAAACGAACAGCAACACGATCAGAAGCCCGATTTGAATCAGCAGATGCAGACAGTTGGAGAGCACGGCCGCGAGCGGGATGACCTCGCGCGGCACCGCCACCCGCTTGATCAACCCCGCGTTGTCCACAAGCGAAGTGGTCCCCGACATCCAGGCGACGCTAAAGAAGTTAAACGGCACCAGCCCGCACAACACGAAAACGCCGAAATGAGGAATAGACCGATTGGCGAATACCTTGGTGAAAACGAACGTCATCACCCCCATCATCACCAGCGGATTCAATAACGACCACAAGACCCCTAACGACATGTTGCGGTAGCGGATCTTGAAGTCCTTTTCGATGAGGTTCGGGATGAGGAAGCTGTACTCGCCGCTCCACATAATGAACAAAAGCCCCACGGAATCAATAGGAAAGAGCATTATAACATGAGGGTTTTCGGGGCGGTTCGACCGGTTCTCTATTCGGGACTGAGCCTTGCGACCACTGCGTCGGCGATGCCCGCGGCCCGGCAATCGGCCTCGACCATCTCACGCACCAGTTCCTGGAAGCTGGTCCATCCTGCCCCGTAATTCCAGTGATTAACGCTCTTCGCTTTGGCATAGAACGCGCTTACTGCGCCGGCCGGAGCGTGTAAGACACTCCAGGCTTGGTTGGGAGTTCAAGCGCGCCTTCCCGCTCGGTAACGGAGACGGGCGTGGCCGAAGCGTCGCGCACCTCGACCCGTTTCGCCCCCCATGGATTCGCAACGCGCGCCAAGGCTCCCTTCTCGCTCTTGAGGGACACGTCCGACACAACCTTCCCGTCCCAGGAAGCCGACACCAGGAATGCCCCGGCGGCGCGCAAATCGCGGAAACGAGCCCTGCCGAGGCTGGCTCGGTTGGGAAACAGCCGGATCACGCCGTCGTAACTCTGCAGCAGGCACTCGTTGAGGACGGCGGGAAGGGAGAGGTTCTCCGTCCAGACGCCCATGCGCATCATGAAATCGAAGTCGGTGGCGTCGCTGTAACGGCCGCCGGTTTGGCGCACGCGGTCGTTGGCCACGCCGAGGGGCGTCATCGAGTAGCGCACTTCCCGCTTGAACCATTCGAGATCGAGCATTCCCAGGCGAGCCCGCGCCATGGGTTGCCAAACCAGATCGTTGCCGCCCTCGAGCCTCACGCCGCGGGCAGTCCTGCGCGCCACTTCGAGCACCTGCGGCGGGGAGCCGAGGCCGGCCTGCTCGCCGGGAAACACCGGGGCGAGAGTGACCGGCACGTTGTACACAACCTCCTGCGGCGCGCCGGCTACATCGAGCCAGACGCGGCCGGACGGCCCGTCGCCGGCGGGGTACGGGGCAAGATTCGCGCGCACTTCCCGCCAGCGCTCGCGCAATGCGTCGTCGAGGGCCAGGACGCGCGACCCCTCCAATACGGCGTCCAGGAGAAACTCCGTGAGGGCGAGATCGATGATGCAGTCCCGGTTCAGGCGGTAATCCACGGTAGCCCCCCAGTTCTCCGGCGAGACCGTGGGAACGATGTGATACTTTCCGTCTTCGCCCTTCTGGACGAACGCGACAAGAAAATCCGCGGCGGCGCGCAGCATGGGATAGACGCGGCGCAGGTAAGCCTCGTCGAGCGTGTACTTGTACTGCCACCAGAGGCTCTGCACGGTCCAAGGCGTTTCGCAGATTTCATAACCCCAGGGCGGCGCGGGGTAGGGATTCACATTGCTCGGCACGGGATAGGCGGAGTGCGGGAAATACGCGCCCGGCAGGCCAAACTGCACGCGCGCGTTCCACTCGGCCATGGGCATTAGGCTTTCGACGAGGCGGGTGTAGGGCTCGTGCTGCTCCACGTGGTTGCTCGCGAACACGCCCCACCACACCTGCTGGGTGTTGTAGTTCATGTGATAATCGCCATGCCAGGCCGTGCCGATCTTGCCGCTGCTCCAGTTGCCGAACAAACCGGGCGCCACCTTGCCGGGGCCCAGGCAGCAGGCCAGAAAATACTGATTGCGGTACCAGATGGCCTCCAATTCCCGGTCGGCGAGTTCCACGGCGGACGCCGACCAGAACCGGCTCCAAGCCGCCGCGGAGTTGGCGCGCAGACCTGCGAATGGGGTCGAGGCCAGGCGCTCAGCCTCGGCGCGCGCATGACCGGCATTGTCCGGCGCGTCGCGCGGCGTGAACAGGGCGATGTCCAGGCGCAGAGGCTGGGCCGCGGCCGCGCGCAACGACACTCGACGGGCGCCGGCGCTTTCGGCGCTCCACTCTCCGGCGAGGACGCCGTACAGCGCGAAATCGCGGTCGTCTTTGGTTCTTGGAGGATTCGGCTGAGCCTCGGTGGGCGCGGTGGCCGGGAAATATTGGTAGCCGGAGAAGAAGCCGCTCCCGGCGTGGATCTCAGGCTCCGGCAATTTCGCCTCTGCGTCCCAATTGGGCTGGTAGGAGACGGATTGAATCGGGAGGGCGGCGCTGGAACTCAGGGCGATGTGGCCGCTCTCCCTGGCGACGAAGCAGACGATGTCGACAGGCCGCACTTGGCCGCGCAGATCGTCGTACTCCAGCGCCACGGTGAGAACTCCCGTGGAGATGTCCAACTCCTGGCGCACGACGCGGATGGCGCGCGAATCCCAGTGCAGCCAGACGACGCCGCAGGGCCACGGGCGCGGCCATGGCTTGCGATAGGACGACTGCATCAGGTCGGAGTACTCGCGGAAGAAATCGATGCGCGATTCGAGAAACGTCATCTCCGGCTGGCCGCGGCGCTTCGCCTCTTCACCGGCCCTGTTCCAGATTTCGAGCACTTCGCGGAACGGCTTGATATGCGCGGCATGCTCTTCGCTGACGCGAATGTCCCAAACGTCGTTCTTACCGATGTGGATGCCCATGGCATCGGGACGCACCGTAACGCACACGCCGATGTCGCCGTTCCCAAGCAACAGTCCTTCGAAAAAGTCCGGCGTAGGCTCCGTGCGCACAAGGCCGTGCCGCCGGGCGATAACCGCGGCATCCGGGCGCGCGACGGAGTCCAGCGCCCCCTGCGAGGCCAGGGCCGCTCCCGCGGCGGCGGATTCCAGAAAAACGCGACGCGTGGTGGACATACCGTCATCTATTCTACTTCCTGCCGCCTGGAATGGTACTTCCAAGAGGAGACAATCCCGGCGATCATACTTAGTCCGACTTTCAACGCCCGCGTGTTACTCGTATTACCGCCCTTGCTGACTCCGACGCGCGAGTGGAACGTGACGGGGCATTCGACAATCCTGACTCCGCATGCCAGCGCAGTGTCCAAAAAGTAAGCGTTGAATTCGAGGTTCACGCCTGGATCGAGCGATGGAAGAAGCTGGCGCAACACTCGATTCCGGCAAAGCTTGTACGTAGTTCCGGCGTCGGTGAATGTCCCTAACCCCGCGTGCTTCGCCTCAAGTAGCTTTCCAACAAAGAAGTTGCCATAGTACATGAACGTGGTCAACTGAGTCTCCCGGTCGCGCAATTGCTCGACAATTCGGGTCCCGTTGACGATTTCGGCGTGCGGGAGGTATGCGAGGAATTTGTCAATGTCGTAAGCGCGGAAAGTCATGTCGCCTTCGCACAACAACGTCAATCCGGTATCCCCGAGACGAGAACCTTCGGCCAGAGCCCGCCAGACGCAGTGACCGTAGCCGGGCTGTCGCTCGATAATCACCTCGGCTGCCGGCAAACCCTCGAATTCCCGATTCGTCATTGGCCGGCGCACGAATCACTGGTCTTACTGCAAACTATGTACATCTGACCCGCCATCGGCCGGTACGGCAGCTTGAGATACAAGCGCAATAACCAGGGCCACTTCGGACCTCTCCCTTTTATCGACAAGGGAAGAAAACGACGTACGACCTTATCGATGTGAAACCCGAGCGTCATCAGGAGATCGGCAAGGCTGACGTCGGTGAATATCCCGATGTGCGTGTAATCGTCGAAGTACCTCTTATACGAATATCGGAAATTGGGCTGAATCACGAGCAGTTTTCCGCCAGGACGCAGGATGCGCTTGACCCCGGCCAACGTAGCGAGAAGCTCTTCACGAGTCAGATGCTCGAACAAATTGCTCGCAAAGACAACGTCGAACTCCTCGTCCCTGAACTCGCTCAGCTCCGAACACGGCTGCACGTGGGTTACTACGCCTTCAGCGGCGAACTCTGAGATGCTCGGAGAGAGATCGATGACGTGCTTCTCCGCCGCTTGGATATTGTTAATGAAATCGCAGTATCCCCCACCTAGTTCAAGCGCTGAGGACGAGGTTGGAATCTCCGGCTGCAGGTAGCCGCACAACACCTTCCACAGGCGCTGCCTGCGCGGGTCGTGAGGGAGTCTGCTCGCGAAGTAGCCGCCGTCCACATAGTCGCGCCGGCGATTCGAGTCCGAACCTGCTTGTGGCTTGGGTTTATCCACCTCTGTTAGCCGTCAATAGTAGCATACGCCCTTCGGCCGGAGACGCCCTTTCAAAACTCGCGGCGGACGGTGTGCGCCGCCTGCACGTCCGTCACGGGACTGCAATGGCGCGTCTCGAAGTTCTCCACGTCCTTCAGCACGAACGTCGATGCGCCCGCGGCCTTCTGCGACTTGACGTTCTCAAAACTCGCCCCATTCACCTGGTCGAGGACGAACGCCGGCCGCCCGTCCTCGCGCAGAAATCCGACCTCCACGTTGGACATTTCAATCCCCGTGGCGTGACGGATGAAGAATCCGTACGCCGGCATCAGGCCGAACATAGACGGCTCGGGATACTCCTCCTCCCTCTCCGGCGTTTCGAATGGCTCGCGCGGCGGCACGCCGCCCTGGGCGCGAAAGAAGAACGCGTTCACCACGTCGGCGGGCTGTTTCGCGACCTGGTCCAGAGTGAGGCCGCCCCGGTACCAGATCCGAATATTGCTGAGCCGGACGTCTTCCACATCGTGGCCGGGAATGCCGCTTATGATCGAGCCGTACCGCGGATCGGCGTCGTAGACGACAACGCCGCTGATCGAAATGCGGCGGATGGCGCCGACGGCGGTTCCCTCCGGCGCACGCATGCGGCTGCCCAGCCGGAGGAATATCGGCGCGTTGGAAACCTCCCGNNTCCACGTGCGCGCCGTCGACGCTCTCGATCGCCAGACCGCGGGAGCGGTCGAAGACCATGTTGGAAACGACGATGTTGCGGAAGTCGCCTTCGGTTTCCGTGCCGATCTTGATCCTGCCGGTCGGGCCGTCGCGGTCCGGCGCCTGTTTCACATTGCGCTTGTAGGAGCCATCGAGCAACGATCCGATGTCGTAGCCGCTGACCAG
>PLGA01000282.1:5514-5720 GCA_003139735.1 Bryobacterales bacterium
TTGCAGCAGTCGATGTCCATGCCATCGCGGTTGGTGTCGATCTTCAGGTTGTCGATGGTCAGGTTGTCGACGCCCGTCGCCAGGATGCCGAAGTGGCCGCCGTTGAGGATGGAGAAGTCGCGAAGGGTCACGTTGCGGCACAGCTTCAGCGCGATGAGCTTGTCGCCCACCGCTCCGCTCTCGCGGGCGAGCGCGGCGCCGCGCAG
>PLGA01000590.1 GCA_003139735.1 Bryobacterales bacterium
GCGCTTGACGCCGGCGCGGACGACTACATTACAAAGCCGTTCAACGTCCGGGAGCTCGCGGCGCGCCTTCGAGCCGCCGTACGGCGCGCGCACTCCGCGGAGGCCGACGTTGCCGCCGCTATTCGGATCGGAGAAATAGAATTGGACCCGGCGCGCCGGGTCGTCAAGAAAGCCGGCGCGCCCATTCACCTGACTCCCAAGGAATTCGAGATGCTCCATTTTCTGATGTCGCACGCCGGGCTCCCACTTACCCACGCCCGCATTCTCGCCGCGGTGTGGGGCCCCGAGTATGGCGGCGAGCTCGAATACCTCCGCACCTTTGTTCGCCAATTGCGGAAGAAACTCGGCGACGATGCAGCCGCTCCCAAATACCTCGTGACCGATTCCCAAGTAGGATACCGGTTCAGGGCCGCTGCCGACGTACCCGCCGGACGGCAACCGTGAGAGTCGCCGGCGTTCAAAGGTAAGTACTGCGCCTCGTCCGCGCCGAGCCGTTAATGCAACTCCATGGGATCTTGACACTGCTTTTGTGAAAGGACACTTATGACGCGCAACAGATTACTATTCGCCGTGCCCGCCTGCATTGCTTTTCAGCTTGCGGCGCTTCCTATCCCGGTTTCGGGGCAGGGGGTGCTCGGCAGGATCGACGGCGTAACTCGAGACTCAGCCAGTAAGCAGCCGGTGGCGCACGTGCGAGTCACGGCGTACAACGTAAGCAGAGGTACGAACCGTACTGCCCTCAGCGGCCCGAACGGAACGTTTACCATCGCCAAGCTGGAGCCAGGGTTGTACCAGGTGGCCGCGGAGCGGGACGGGTTCGCCAGATCGTTGGCTAGCGTGCAAGTGACCGCGCCCGAGACCTACCGGGTAGATCTTGCGCTCGCGGCCGAGAAGCCGCCTGCTCCGGAGCCTAAGGCTTCTTCTCCCGTCCAGGTTGGGTTGCCGATCGTCGAAATGGCCGATGAAATCGCGGCGCTCAAGGCTCGGCTCTTGCAGCTCGAATCCAACCAAAAGACTCGCGCGACTCCGAAAGAAACCGCCGACGCGGCCATGCCGGCATCCGGCGCACCCGCCCCGGCGCCGGCCCCCGCCGGCGGCGCTCCGCAAGCTGCCCCACCGGCGGCCGCGGCGCCGGCTGCGCCCCCTGCCGCCGACACCATTCCGGATGCCTTGATGCAGCCTGCATCCCCAACCGGCGTGGACAACGACACCCCCTTCGCGTATGCGGACTTCACCTGGCTCAATGGCACGTCTCGTAACAAGGACGAAGTGCTGACCACGAAGTGGTTCACACCGGAAGTCCGGTTTGACACCAACTTCGTTGTGGATACGAACCAGCCGAGAGATCATTCCCTCGGCGGCTCAACCGAAGAGTTTCGCGAAGGCGAGTTTCAGGTGGAGCAGGCCAGCGTGGGCGGCGACTTCCGCTGGCAGAACGTTCGCGGCAGGATCTTGACCATGTTCGGCATGTTCGCAACCACCACCCCGCGCAACGACGGCAGCGCCGGAGTTGGCCAGTGGGATCTTCGGGATGCGTACCGCTACGTCTCGGAAGCCTGGGGCGGTTACTCCTTCAATGTAAATCACGGTCTGAACATCGACGCCGGAATCTTTGTGTCGTACATAGGCCTGTTCAGTTACTATAACTTCGATAACTGGACTTACCAGCCGTCCTACGTGTCCTCGAACACGCCGTGGTTCTTCAATGGCCTCAGGATCCAGTGGTTCCCCACCAACAAGCTCAAGATCGAACCGTGGATCATCAACGGATGGCAGTCGTACGCCAAGTACAACGGCCACAAGGGCCTCGGAGGGCAGATTATGTATCGCCCGCACGAGTGGCTTTCCATGGTCTTCAACAACTACGGCAATGGCACGGATGACCTTGGCATTCCAGGCCGGTCCCGCATCCACACCGACGATAGCGTCGAGGTCAGGTACTTTAACAAGCCTGACAAGAGCAAGGGTATCGACAAGATGGCGTTTTCCTTCACCGGCGATCTCGGGTGCGAGTACGGCGCCGGCGTCACCTGCCACGGTGGCAAGGGCGGCCCGAAACAGGCCTTTCTGGGCTGGATGGTCTACGACCGGATTTGGTGGAACAGGGACCATTATGCCATGACTTTCGGCGGCGGCCAGATGAGCAATCCGGGCCGGTACTTGACGTTACTGCCGCCAATCAATGGGGCCGATGCCGTCTCCGGTACGCCCTATTTCACGGAGAACGCCGGCGACAAGGCGCATATGTGGGACAGTACCATCACCTTCCACTGGATGCCCAAACAGTACATTACCTGGTGGACGGAAGCAGGTTTTCGTCACTCCGATGTCCCGTACTGGACGGGTCGCGGCGGCATCACCCCGCCGGGCGGGAACAACGGCTCACCGGCGAACTACGTCTGCAGCAGCGGGGCCACGGCCGGGACAAACGACCTTCCGACGGCGGAAGCCGCGTGCGGTGGCGGCCTGAGCAGTGTTTGGTTCCCGGACCTCCGGCACAACCAGTTCACGATCGGCGCCGGCGTAATGGTCAAGTTCTAACGAGTGGGGCAGGCCATCGCCGCTGGTGGCCTGCCTCCTTCGGATAAAGACTTTCTATTCCGAGCATCGGAACTTCAGATAGATAGCCTTATGCAATCCTCATCTGCCACCGGATACCTTCTAACCATGCGAGTCGCTACCAGAAACAACCTCTTGCGGATTGGTCTACCGCTAATTGCCCTCACCTTGGTGGTGGCGCTCGGCGGCTGCAAGAAAATCGAAGCGGATGCGGCGGCCCAGGCGCCGCCCAAACCCAACGTGGTCCTCGCTCCGGATGCCGCTCTGTTTTCGGTGGACCGTCCAGAGCAGTTTCCGTTGGCCGCGGCGGTCCAGCATGCCACCGTCTCCGAGTTGGTCGTCACGGGTACGGTAACCCCTGACGTTTCCCGCAACGTTCCGGTCGTTTCTCTCGCTTCCGGCCGCGTCATGGCCATTCAGACCCGCCTTGGCGACACGGTACAAAAGGGCCAGTTGTTGATGACCATCCGAAGCGACGACGTTTCCGGCGGCTATGCCAATTACAAAATGGCCGTCGCGGATGAGGTTTTGGCCCGCGCTCAATACGAGCGCGCCGGCGACCTTTATCAACATGGCGCCATCGCCCAAAACGACCTTCAGGTTTCGCAGGATGCCGAAGACAAGGCTAAAGTGGCTGTGGATACCGCGGCGGAGCATCTCAAACTTCTCGGCAACGATCCCGACAAGGTGAACAACATGGTGGAGATCTTTGCGCCGGTGTCGGGCGTGATTACCGATCAGGAAGTGACCACTGGTTCCCTTGTCCAGGCATACAACACGCCGTACCCATTCACGATTTCGGATCTCTCGAAAACCTGGGTGGTCTGCGACGTGTATGAGAACGACCTGGCCACCGTCAAGCTCGGCGATGCCGCGGACATCACGCTGAATGCCTATCCCGACCGCAAATTCAAGGGAACCGTGAGCAATATAGGCTCGATTATGGACCCCAACATCCGCACGGCCAAGGTTCGGATCGAAGTGGAGAATCCCGGCATCATGCGCCTGGGCATGTTCGTCACGGCCACTTTCCGCGGGCAAACCCAGGAAATGCACACCATTGTCCCGGCGTCCGCGATCCTCCACATGCACGATCGCGATTTCGTCTACGTTCCCTCGCCCGATAAGAAGTTTCGCCGCGTGGAAATTGTCGGCGGCGATGTCTTGAATGACAACGTGAGCTTACAGGAAGTCAAGTCGGGGCTACAGCCTGGGCAGCAGGTGGTTACGAACGCCTTGGTCTTGGACCACGTGCTCGCTCAATAGAAGGTCCCGGCATATCGTCCGAACCCAACGGGAAAACCGCAAAATGATACGCGCTCTTGTAGACTTTGCGCTTAATAATAAGTTCGTGGTGTTGGCCATTGCCGTCCTGCTGGCCGGCTGGGGCGCCATCTCGTTCCACAACCTGCCGGTGGAGGCCTATCCGGATATCGCCGATAACTATGTGACGGTGATCACCCAATGGGCTGGACGTTCCGCCGAAGAGGTGGAACAGCAGGTGACCATTCCCATCGAGATTCAAATGGCCGGAATGCCGCACATGACCTTCCTGCGCTCCGAGTCGATTTTCGGCCTGTCGTTCGTCATCATGATTTTCGACGACACCTCCGTGAACGACTGGAACCGGCAGAAGGTACTGGAGCGGCTCACTCAGGTCAACCTCCCCAACGGACAGAACCTCCAGCCTCAAATTGGAACGGACTGGAGTACTACGGGCCAGATCTATTGGTACACCCTACGCAGCACCAATCCGCGGTACGACCTGATGGAGTTACGGTCGCTCGAAGACTGGGTCCTTCTCAAACAGTTCAAATCCGTCCCCAACGTGGTTGACGTTTCCGATTTCGGCGGCACGGTGAAAGAGTACCAGGTTCGCGTGGACCCCACCAAGTTGGTGTCGTACGGCTTGAGCATCGGCCAGGTGGAACAGCAACTTGCCAACAATAACATCAATGCCGGCGGCAGCTTTGTCGAGGAGGGCATGCAGCAGATGAACGTGCGCGCGCTGGGGCTTTTCAGCACGGTGCACGACATTGAGCAGACCATGCTGAAGACCCAAAGCGGCACAGCCCTCAGGATTAAAGACATCGCGACCGTGGTCCAGGGCCCCAAGATCCGCTTGGGCCACATGGCCAGGGCCAACCACATGGAGGATGGGCGCATCATCGACGAGCCCGATGTCATCCAGGGCGGCGTGCTGATGCGCAAAGGCGCCGAGGAGCAGCCCACTCTCGACGCCATTCACCAGAAAGTCTACGAACTCAACCACGGCATTCTGCCCCCCGGCGTCGAGGTGGTGCCCATGCTGGATCGCACCGACCTCCTGCACTTCACCTTGCACACGGTGATGCACAACCTGACCGAAGGCATGATCCTGGTCACTGTCATCCTTTGCCTGTTTCTACTCAATGTTCGCGCCGCTCTCATCGTCGCGCTAACCATTCCGTTCTCTCTTCTCTTCGCCTCGATTTGGCTCGATCTGAGCCACATACCGGCTAACCTCCTATCTCTCGGCGCGCTGGATTTTGGCATGGTCGTGGATGGCGCCGTGGTCATGGTGGAGAACATCATCCGTCACCTGACCCATCGCAATGGCAACGGCGGAATCCCGAGGACAACCGCCGAAATCATCCGCGAAGCCTGCCATGAAGTGCAACGGCCGGTTTTCTACGCCATCGCCATCATTATCACCGCCTACTTGCCGATCTTCACGCTGCAACGCGTGGAGGGCCGCCTGTTCAGACCCATGGCCTGGACGGTTGCGCTGGCTCTTCTCGGCGCCATGACATTTTCGATTCTGATCGCGCCCGTGCTGGCGGCTACCTTCTTTCGCAATGGCATTCGGGAGCGGCGCAACCTGGTCATGGATTACCTGGTGGAACGGTACCGCCGCAGGTTGCGCTGGGCCGTTCGGCATCGATGGGTCATCGCCTGCGTTGCCATCGTTTCCCTCTCGGGGACCGTCTATCTCGGCTTCGGCGGCGTGATTGGCGCGGAGTTCCTGCCTCACCTGGATGAAGGCGCAATTTGGGCACGCGGCACCCTCGCGAACAGTACGAGCCTTGCGGAGGGCGAGAAATTCACCACCGAGTGCCGCTATGTGTTCGCGTCCTTCCCGGAAGTGAAAACAGTCGTGTCGCAGGCCGGCCGTCCGGACGACGGAACCGACACCGGGGGATTCGGCAATACCGAATACTTCGTCGACCTGAAGCCGCACGACCAATGGCGTCCGGCGTTTCACAAGAACAAAGAGGAATTGATCGCCGCCATGAACAAGGCTCTGGAGAAATATCCCGGGGCCATCTGGAACTTCTCGCAACCCATCGAAGACAACGTCGGAGAGACCATGACCGGCACCAAGGGTTCCTTGGCGCTCAAGATCTTCGGCGATGACTTAAAGTTGCTCGAGCAGAAGGGCGAGGAAGTCACCGCCGTCATGGCGGCCATCCCTGGTATGCACGACGTGAAGCTCTTGCGCGATTTCGGCCAGCCGAATCTCGACTTGACCATCGACCGCAAACAAGCGGCGCGTTTTGGAATCAATGTAACCGACATACAGGACGCCGTGCAAACAGCCGTGGGCGGCAACGCG
>PLGA01000498.1 GCA_003139735.1 Bryobacterales bacterium
ACCGAGGCCACCAAGCTGGATATCAACTTCGGCAGCCAGATCCGCAGCTATGTGCTGGCGCCTTACCGCATGATCAAAGACCATCGCACTAAGCTGGCCATCGGCGACGTGGACCGCGTGCTGGAAGGCGATCTGGAACCGCTGATCCACGCCTACCTGGTCTTCCGCAAGACTGGCAAGACGGCGGGCGACGGTAAGGATGAGCTGCCGGAGTGACGCCGGACGCGGAAAGCCTCGAGCGCGCGGCGGCCTTGATTCGCGGCGGCGGGCTGGTCGCATTCCCTACCGAGACGGTCTACGGCCTCGGCGCCAATGCCTTTGATGCCGGCGCGGTGGCGCGCATTTTCACAGCGAAAGCGCGGCCGCGCCAAAGTCCGCTCATCGTACACGTGGATTCGATCGAAATGGCGCGCACCCTGGTGCTGGAGTGGCCCGATGCAGCCGATCGCCTCGCGCGCCGCTATTGGCCCGGACCGCTGACGCTGGTCCTGCCGAAGCGCCCGTCGATTCCCGATATCGTGACCGCCGGCCTTTCGACCGTCGGGCTGCGCGTACCGTCCCATCCGCTGGCCCTGGCGCTCATCCGCGCAGCCGGCGTGCCCATCGCCGCGCCCAGCGCCAATCCGTTCACCGGGCTTTCGCCTACCACCGCCGAACACGTCCGCCAATCGTTGGGCGATGCAGTCGATTTGGTGCTCGACGGCGGCCCGGCCATCGTCGGCATCGAATCGACAGTGCTGTCGCTGGCCGGTGCGGAGCCGTTGCTGCTGCGGCCCGGAGTGATTCCGCTGCCGGAGATCGAGTCGCTGATCGGCCCGGTGCGCATCGCCGGCGCCGCCGATGGCCCGCATGCCTCGCCAGGCATGCACCCGCAACACTACCGTCCGCGCACGCCGCTAGCTCTGCTGGCCGCAGGCGATCCCACTCCCCCCGGCCGCGGAGAATGGCTGCGCCTCGGTCGCGAGATGCCCGCGGAACCCGGCGCCTACGCCGCCATGCTGTACGCCGCGCTGCATCGTCTGGACGCACAGGAGCTGGACTGGATTGCGGTGGAGCGCCCCCCCGCGAAGCCCGAGTGGGCAGGCGTGCTCGACCGGCTCACGCGCGCCGCGTCCCATTCAGCGCCGTCATCTCGTCGAGAATCGTCCGCACCACCACATCGTCCCCCACCGCCGAGTTGATCATCAGATGATACAGGTGCCGGCTGGGCCAGTCCTTCCCGAAGTACTTCTTCACGAACGTGGCGCGTTCCTGATCGATGGCCCCCACCAACTCGACGGCTTCAGCCTCGGTCTTGCCGAGATCGCGCACCCGCCGGATCTTCTCTTCGAGTGGCGCATACACGAACACGTGAAAGGCGTCGGGGCGGTCGCGCAGCACGTAAGGCGCCCCTCGGCCCACGATCACGCAATCGCCCGCGGTAGCCGCCCCTTCGATGACGCGCTGCATGAAGACCACCATGCTGTCGGCATCCAGATGCTCCAGGCCGTTCACCGGCAGGCTCCGTTCGTAACTGCCGCGCATGAACACTTTCATTAGCCGGTAGAATCGCGGATCGACCCGCTCCTCCAGGCGCGCCACCGAACCCTGATCGCAGCGCGCCAGGCGCGCAATTTCCGCGGTGAGCGCCGTGTCCCACAGCTTCCAGCTCAAGCGCTCAGCGAGCTTCTGCGCGATCGCGGAGCCGCCCGCGCCGTACTCCCGCTCCATGGTAATGATGCGGATCATGCGCTCAAGCCCGCTCGGCGGCGAACCGCGCCTGTCCATACTCGCCCAACTTCACGACGCCTTCCATCCGGCCGTCCGCCACATCGCCTGAGAATTCGTAATGCAGCGTCGCGCCTTCGATGCGCTGCCCGCTGCGGATCGTGACGCGGCGGCCTTCCACCGCACCCGTCAACTTGCCGGACAAAACATCGCCGCGATGGACGCCGCTGAGCTGGCCTTCGTGCTGCTCGATGGTGAAGTGGTGCCGCGACGATCCCGACACGAAGGTCAGGTCGGCGACCCACTCCCCGGTGACGTCCACGCTGGCCGCCTCTGGCTCCGGAACCGCGATGTGCGGCGGATTCGCCAGCAGCTTGCGAATGGCCGCGGCCGCGACCTTGTCGTCGCCTGGCATCATCATGTAGGGCATGATCGTGAGGGAACTTGGGGCGCCATCGCGGCGCGTGCCGCTACCCCCGCCCACCGCGATGCGCGGCTGCCCATGCCACAGCATATCCTCCACCTCCGTGCCGGTGATGCCGATCCGCGCGGCATCCCAATGCAGGCACAATCGCGGCGCATGGTTCGAGAGATCCTCGGGCTGCAGAATCTCGCTGGTCACCCCGGCCACCTGCGTAGCCTGCTCCGCGATGTGATCGAGCCACGCTTGCCACTGCTTCCACTCCGCGTCATGGTCGCGTTTCACCCACATCTCGACCGCCGCCAGCATGCCCATGATCTCTTCCTTGCCGACCTTCAGCGAGCGGCCGAACGTGTGGTGCGGCGCGCTGTTGATCCACGCCGCGCGCACCAGGTCCTTCTGTCCCAACAGCAGCCCGGCCGCTTGCGGACCGCGCAGGCATTTGCCGCCGCTGTAGGCCACCAGATTTGCGCCATGCGCCAGGTGAATATTGGGGATCGTCAGCGTCTCGGCGGCCGCGTCCACGATCACCGGGACGCCCTTCGCCCGCGCCATGGCGCAGGTATTCT
>PLGA01000319.1 GCA_003139735.1 Bryobacterales bacterium
TGGCAGTACTCGAACACCAACTTCGTTATCGCCGGAGCCATCGTGGAAAAGGTCACAGGCCGGCCGTACATGGAGTTTCTAACGCAGCACATCTTCCGTCCGCTGGGTATGCAATCGGTGTGGAATTCGGACGAGGCAAAGCTGACCCAGGTGGACGCGACGCCTTATTATCGCCACGCACTCGGACCGCTGCGCGTGGCGCCCAAGGAGGGCCTCGGCTGGATGTTCGCGGCCGGTGAACTGGCTATGACCCCGCATGATCTGGCCTTGTGGGACGAGAGCCTGATTGCGCGGACGGTGCTCAAGCCCGAGAGCTACAAGCAGATGTTTACTGAAGTGAAGTTGAAGGACGGCAAGGGAACGCACTACGGGCTGGGCGTCGATGTGATGGAACTCAATGGCCACAGGGTGATAGAACACAGCGGCGAGGTTTCCGGCTTCGTTTCTGACAGCGAAGTGCTGGTGGATGATGGCGTGGCCGTGGCCGTGCTTACCAACCAGGACGCTGTGGGCGCGGCCGCGACCATAGCGCACCTGGCCGCGCCGGTGGTGGCTGAGTTTCCGCCTACGGATGCGGAAAAACAGGCGATCGCAATTTTCCGTGATTTGCAAAAGGGGCACATCGACCGGAGCCTGCTGGCGCCGAATTTGAGCGATTACTTTACCGCCGAGGCGCTGGCAGACTACAGCGAGAGCCTGGCGCCGCTGGGCGAACCGCTCACCTTCCACCAGGTCACTACCGAGCAGCGCGGCGGCATGACCTTCCGCAGCTTTCAGATCGTCTACCCTGGCAAGCAACTGCGGTTGACGACCTATGCCTATCCCGACGGCAAGCTGGAACAATACTTGATCGCTCCGGCGGAATAGCGCCTATCCGTTTCCCAAAAACGCTAGGTGCCCCATCCTTTCGCCTTTTTTCTGGCGAAAGGATGGGACGCGATGAACCCCGTGCGCGAAGCGTGTCTGGCGTCGGCAGTGCCGCGATACACTAGTAGTTGACCTATGTTTGAAAACCTTACTGACAAATTGCAGCGCGCCTTCAAGACCCTTCGCGGGCAGGGCACGCTTACCGAAGAGAACATCACCGACGCACTGCGTGAGATTCGTGTGGCGCTGCTTGAGGCCGATGTCAACCTCAACGTGGCTCAAGACCTAATCGAGCAGATTCGCGTGAAGGCCGTGGGTACGGAAGTGCTGACCGCGCTTTCACCCTCCGAGCAGGTAATCAAGATCGTCCGCGACGAACTGATTACGCTGCTGGGCAAGGACACGGCGCGTTTCAAATTCGCCTCGCAGCCGCCATCGGTGATTCTGATGGCCGGTTTGCAAGGCTCGGGCAAGACCACTACCGCCGGCAAGCTGGCCGCATGGCTAAAAAAGGGCGGCCATCGGCCAATGCTGGTTTCGGTGGACGTTTATCGGCCTGCCGCGCGTGAACAGCTCAAGGTTGTGGCCAAGAGCATCGAAGCCAAACTTTACGAGGGCGATCAGAAGGGCGAGGCCGCAGGCTCCGCGCTGGTGGAGCGGCTGGCTCAGGAGGCGCGCCGCGAGGCCCGCAACATGGGCTGCGACACGCTGATCGTGGACACCGCCGGACGGCTGCACATCGACGAAGATCTGATGTCGGAGATGGAGCGGCTGAAAAAACTGCTCAACCCGTCGGAGATTTTGTTTATCGCCGATGCCATGACCGGCCAGGACGCGGTGAACTCGGCGGCGGATTTTCATAAGCGCCTCGGTCTCACCGGCGTGGTGCTCACCAAAATGGACGGCGATGCGCGAGGCGGCGCGGCGCTCTCGATTCGCCACGTGACGGGCCAGCCGCTGAAATTCGTGGGCGTGGGGGAGAAGCCCGACGCGCTCGAGCCGTTTCACCCGGACAGGGCGGCCAACCGCATTCTCGGCATGGGCGATATCCTCTCGCTGATCGAAAAAGCGGGCCAGGAAATCGACCAGAAGAAAGCCGTCGAGATGCAGCGCAAGCTCATCGAGAACGATTTTACGCTCGACGATTTTCGCGACCAGATGCGCCAGGTGAGCAAGCTGGGCTCGCTCGGGTCCCTGCTGGACATGATGCCGAAGGTGGGCATGCTCAAGGACCTGAAAAACGTCAAGGTGGACGAGAAGGAAATCCATCGCGTGGTGGCCATCATCGATTCCATGACGCCGCGCGAACGGGCCAATCACATGATCGTCAATGGCAGCCGCCGCCGGCGCATCGCCAAGGGCAGCGGCGCCACCGTACAGGACGTCAACCAGTTGTTGAAGCAGTATTCCCAGGCCCGCAAGATGATGAAGACGCTCTCCGGGGGCTTCATGGGGAAGAAGTTGGGCAAGATGAAATTGCCACCCGGCTTTCCGTTCGGGGACATGCCGGGGCGGTAAAGCAGATGAGCTTTCCGCGCCGCGAACGTAAGAGAGCGGCCGATTTTACCGAGTTCCGATCTTTAGTTGGAGAACCAATGCTGATGATACGATTGGCGCGATTCGGCGCCAAAAAGAAGCCGTTCTATCGCGTAGTGGTTATCGAAAAGGAGCGTGCCCGCAACGGCCGCAACCTGGAAGTCGTGGGCCACTATAATCCCCTCAACACCCCCAAGCAGGTGCTCCTGAAGCACGACCGTCTGGAGTACTGGATCAAGAACGGCGCACAAATGTCCGACACCGTGAAGCGTCTGGTGGAAAAGAACCCCGCCGCCGCGCCGGAAACGCCCGCGGCTCCTGCGGCTTGATCCGCCTGGAACGGCCGCCCGACCGTGACGAAAGAACCATCGCGGAGCTTGCGGTGGGCCGGGGGGCGCCTCCGAAGCGTCGCGTTTGGCGTACCATGTGATTAGAGAGGGGCGGGATAATGAAGCAACTAGTCGAGGATATTGCGAAAGCTCTCGTTGACATCCCGGAGGAAGTTTCCGTCCGCGTGGTCGAAGGCGAGCAGGTTACCGTCCTGGAACTCAGGGTAGCCCAGAGCGATTTGGGGAAAGTAATCGGCAAGCAGGGCCGGACGGCGCGGTCCATTCGAACCATTCTGGGAGCGGCCGGAATGAAGCTGAACCGGCGCTTCACGCTGGAAATTCTGGAGTGAGCCTGCCGCGGGCCGGCGAGCCGGGTTGGGTCGCGGTAGCGGTACTTGGCAAGACGCGCGGGAACCGGGGTGAGATCACGGCCTTTGCGCTCAGCGGCAAGCCCGAGCGCTACCAGGCCTTGCGAGAAGTGTACCTGTTCCGCGAAGGCGCGCCAGGCGAGCGCCTCGAGGTGGAGTTTACGTGGTTCCACCAGGGAGGCCTGGTTTTCAAGTTCCGGGGAGTGGATAGCATTTCGGAGGCCGAGCGGCTGGTGGGCGCCGAAGTGCGAATCCCCATCGCCGAGCGTACGCCCCTGGAACCGGGCGAGTTCTTTCAGTCGGAACTGCTGGGCTGCGAGGTGATCGACCGGCGCACGGGCGAAAGCCTGGGACGCGTGGAAGGCTGGGAAGACTCGGGCGGCGCGGGCCTGCTGGCGGTGGAAGGCGGTTTGCTGATCCCCTTCGCGCGCTCGATTTGCGTGGAAATCGAGCCGGCGGCCCGGCGCATCGTCGTGGAATTGCCCGAAGGCTTGAAGGATTTGAACCGATCGTGATCTTCCACGTGTTGACGATCTTCCCCGAGTTTTTCGAGGGGCCGTTCGCGCATGGCGTGGTGAAGCGCGCGCAGGACGCCGGCATCGTCGAGATCCGCATTCACAACCTGCGCGATTGGACTTCCGACCGCCATAAGACTGTGGACGACCGTCCCTTCGGCGGCGGCGAGGGCATGGTGCTCAAACCCGAGCCGATTTTCCTAGCCGTGGAATCGATTTGGCCCGTAAAGAGCGCAGCCAGCAAAGTCGTGCTGCTTTCCGCGCAAGGCCGCGTCTTCGACCAAGCCATGGCGAACCGGCTGAGCGCCTGTTCGGAACTCCTGTTCATCTGCGGCCGTTATGAGGGTGTGGACGAGCGTGTGGCCGAACATCTGGCGGACGAAGAGATATCGATCGGGAGCTACGTTTTGAGCGGCGGCGAACTGGCTGCGGCGGTGGTGATCGATGCGGTGGCGCGCCTGCTGCCCGGCGTGCTGGGGAACGATGCTTCCGCGGCCTTCGAATCGTTTCAGGACACCGGCCACGGCGAAGGCCTGCTGGACTGCCCGCACTGGACGCGTCCCGCCGAGTTTCGGGGCTGGAAAGCGCCCGAGGTGTTGCTGAACGGCAACCACGAGGAGGTCCGGCAATTCCGCAAACGGACGGCGGTTGAGAAGACCGCCCGCCTGAGGCCGGACCTGCTTTCCGAGCCGGGCCCAGAGGGCTCCCCGTAAGAGAGCGGTTGCCGGCGCGAACCGCATTCCTCAGCAAAACTCGCGCTCTTCGTATAAGATAGTAGATTACAGGGAATTCACATGCAGAACGCGTTGTTGACGAAATTCATTCAGAAGAACAAGCGGGCCGATGTCCCCGTGTTCCGGCCCGGCGACACGCTGCGGGTCCACGTGAAGATCAAGGAAGGCGACAAGGAGCGGCTCCAGGTGTTTGAGGGAACTCTCATCGCCCGCAACAATACCGGTTTGGGCGAGACCATCACCATCCGCAAGGTCAGCTTCGGCCAGGGCGTGGAACGCATTTTCCCGGTGCATGCCCAGGTAGTCGATCACATCGACGTGGTGCGTACGGGCAAGGTGCGGCGGGCCAAGCTCTATTACCTGCGGGAGTTGAAGGGCAAGGCGGCCCGTCTCCGAGAGCGGTAGTCATAACGCGGATCATTCCCCATGCGACCCGAGTCCGCGGGCGCCAAGTTCCGTTGCGAAGCGACGCTGGAACGCGAGTTGCGCGCGCGCGGCTTTCATGCCATAGCGGGTGTGGACGAGGTAGGGCGCGGCGCGCTTTTCGGCCCGGTGGTAGCCGCCGCGGTGGTGCTTTCGCCGGACCGGCCGGTGCGCGGTTTGAACGACAGCAAACAGCTTGAACCGGAGCGCCGCGAAACGCTCTCGGCTCGGATTCGCGAACGCGCCGCGGGGTGGGCTATCGCGGCCGTGGACGCGGCCACCATCGACTCCGTCAATATCTATCAAGCGTCCCGTATGGCTATGCGGCTGGCCGTGAGCCGCCTGGATCCGGCGCCGGACTTCCTGCTGGTGGACGCCATGTCCATCGACTTGCCGATTCCGCAGAGGCCCCTGATCCAAGGCGATGCGCGCTGCCACGCCATCGCGGCGGCCTCCATTATCGCCAAAGTCTACCGTGACGCGTGCATGCGCGTTTGGGACCGCGTGTTTCCCGAATACGGGCTCGCGGGTCACAAGGGGTACGCCACGCCGGAGCACTGCAAGGCGCTCGACCAGCACGGTCCCTCGCCTTTGCACCGGCTGAGTTTCGCGCCGGTGCGCGCCCTTTCGCGGTTTCCCGTGGACGACGATCCGCAGATGGACCTGTTCCAGACGGCGGGTGCCCGATGACGCCGGCCGAACCGCAACCCGGGTTTGCCGTTCCGCCGGCGCCCCAGCGTTGGTATCACAGGCTGTTGGCGGTGCTGTTCGCCACCATCTGCCTGGAGATCGGGTGCTACCTGGCGGTATTTCCCTGGACTTCTTCCACCACCGATTTCGCCGCCATCCACCCGCACTGGCGCCAGTACCTGGACAACTTATATGTCCGGGGCGCGATCAGCGGCCTGGGCTTGGTCAACCTCTATATCGCCCTTGTCGAGATCTTCCGTCTGCGGCGCTTCGCCCGGCGGTAATCCGTTGAGGCGGTTACCGTCTGAGAGCGGCGCGGATGTCCTTGAGCAGGCGGAATAGGTGATAAGGGTCGCTCGGCGACGCGACAAAGTCGAACCGTTCATAGAAGGATCTGGCCGCGTCGTCTTTCGCGTGGACCGCGAATGCCCGGATGCCGGCAATGTCCGCCGCCTGCAATGTGCGAAGCATGGCGTCCTTCAGGAGGCCGCTGCCGAAGCCCTGGTTTTGCCAGGGGGTCGCGACGGCAAGACGAGCCAGCAGCATGATCGGCAGGGAATGACGGGCAAGGCCCTTGGTCAGCCGCTCGGGCGCATCGTTGTACTCGACCTGCCCAACCACGAGCGTATAGTAACCGGCGACCTCTTCATCCGCCAGGGCGATGTAAGTTTGCGAGGCGCCGGCCTGCTGGTTCTGAAGGGCGTACCGTGTGAGGAAGCGGTTGAGCGCTTCCCGGCCGCAATCGAAAGCGTCGATTCCGTGGCCGCGCCGCAGCTTTTCGATTCGTAACGCGGCCACTTAAGCGGCGCCGCGCTCGAATACGCTCGGCTTCTTCAAGAGCCTAGCCAACCGCGGCGCCGGCCGTGGCGGAGCCGAGAGCGCCGCCTGGAACGCTTCCCATTGCTTGGCGTTGAGGCCGAAGCGCCGCCGGTCGGGCAGGGTTTCCTCGGCGCGGGCCAGGGCGCTCTCCAGCACGAATTGGCTGACGGAGCGGCGCGCGGCGAGCGCGGCGACCTGGAGGGTGCGCTTCGCCGACGGCGTCAACCGCAGGTCGAGTTTTTCGTTGCGGGTTTCGATGTTCGGCACGGAACCAGTATACCAGGAACGCCAGACAATGTCGGTACAGCCAGGGTGCGCGACTTGAAAGTAGCAGGCTTCCCACGGCTCACGC
>PLGA01000166.1 GCA_003139735.1 Bryobacterales bacterium
TCTCCAATTCTACCGTAGGAGGCGGGGCTGTCACCTTAACGCTGCCGGGATCAATTACCGTTGCGCCCTTTCGTGAGGATCCAGAGGGACCCAACGCTGACGGCGGTGACGATATAGAACACTCCGAGCTTGAGAGTGATGGCAAAGCCAAGGATCGCGAGCGCGAACCCCCAATACCAGGATTCGGCCCGCAGTCCAGCGCTCCAGGCAGGTCTTCGTGCGGTGGAAGGAACGCGTGGCCGCCAGGCCGGCCAGAGCCGCGGAACGAGTCCGCAGTAGGAGTCGTAGCTCTCACCTTGGCTGGCTCGAAGTTCGGCTTCTTCGCGAAAGATCAGCCGGTAGCAGAACACGGTCATGACAGCCACGCACACCGCCATTCCGCTGCGGCTCATCATAGCGCCCATGCCGATCGCCAGCAGGATATTGGCAAAGTAGAGTGGATTGCGCACGTAACGGTAAGGTCCGTCGGCGACCAACCAAGCCGACTTCAGTTCGGATGCGTAAACGACGCTCGCGTTGAGGTAGGAAGAGGCCCAGGTGCGAATCAGCGCCGCCACCGCGAGCAGCAGCGCCGCCAATAGGAAGAGGACGCGCGCCAGCCCATCCGGATCCATGCCCAATTTGAGGGCGAGCCAGTCCGCTAGAAGCGCCGCGCCGTTCTCGCGATCGAGCGAGTACAGCGCAAAGGGGGCGCTGACGATGCAGCCGAAAATAATGGCCCGGTTCGCAAACTCGCCGTTGGTTGCTCGCATGGGAGTCCATTGTAGCCCGTCGGATGGCCGCAGAGGGTACGGGGATGCCCCGGAGTTGGTTCAACGTGAGGCTAGCGTAGGGTCCAGGAATTAACTCAACAGGCCAGAAGAAGGCAGGCCAGGAGGTCCGCCCCACCGAAGAAGGCAGGCCACAAAAAACGATGGCCTGCCCCACAAGGCAGCGTAGCCGAAGAATGCCGGCAAGGACGCCGGCATAGCAGGCTGAAAGCCCACTCCACAAATCGTGGCGGCCCGCGACGAATCGGACAGGTTGGCGAAGGCTTCCGGCTGGTCCGCGTGCTAACGTGAAATCCAGGCATGAACATTCTGTTTATCGGGGATATCTTCGCTTCGCCTGGGCGGCGGATCGTGGCGGACCACTTACAGGACATCGTGGAGACGAATCGCATCGAGCTGGCCGTGGCGAACGCGGAGAACGCCGCCGGCGGCTTCGGCATCACGCCGGCGCTGGCGGAGGAGTTGTTCGCGCTGGGCCTCGATGTGTTGACCACCGGCAACCACGTTTGGGACAAGCGGGAGATTTACGCGTATCTGGACCGCCAGCCCCGCCTGCTGCGGCCGGCCAACTACCCCGACGCTCCGGGCAGCGGAGTGGCGGTGGTGCGCGCGCGCAACGGGGTGGAGTGCGCCGTGCTCAACCTCCAGGGCCGCACCTACATGCCTAATACCGATTGCCCGTTTCGCAAGGCCGACCAGATTCTGGGCGCGCTCGATCCGGCCGTCAAAGTCAGGCTCGTGGACTTCCATGCCGAGGTCACCAGCGAGAAGATCGCGATGGGCTGGTACCTGGATGGCCGCGTGTCGGCGGTAATCGGCACGCACACACACGTCCCCACGGCCGACACGCGAATCCTGCCGGAGGGTACGGCGTATCAGACGGATTGCGGAATGACCGGCCCGTACCATTCCGTGATCGGCGTCGATCAGGGCACTATTATCCGGCGATTCCTGACCGCCCTGCCGGTGCGCATGGAGGCCTCCAAGGGGTCGCCGGAGTTGCACGCCGTGATCGTCGACGTGGACGAAACCAGCGGCAAGGCTCGCGCCGTGCGGCGCCACGCCATCGGTGGAGAGTAACGGATGGTGCCATACAGCGCGGCGGCGGACGCGGCCTCTTTTGCCCTGAGGGAACTTGGCGCACTGATGGCGGGCGTGGCGTTTCTGGTTCTGTGGCGGCGGTTGCGAGTAGCGGCTTTCGGCCTTTTCGCCGCCGCTTTCGCGGTGCGGCTGGTCGCCGGAATCTTCATTTTCCAGTGGTGGAGCGCATCGCATCCTGGATGGCTGGTACTCTACGCGGCGTTCGAATTCGCCGTGCTGGCGGCGGCCGTCGCCGCCATGGCGATGTGGGGCGGGCGCCGCGCCAGCCGCATACGGGAACTTGGCGCTGAAGTGGACCGCGTGCGGCGGGAAGCGGCTCTGAGTCTCGACACGGACCGTCTGACCGGACTGCTGAACCAGGCGGCGCTGGCGCGCCGTTTGGAGGAGCCAGCCACTTTCGCGGGCGTAGTGGCCGTCTGCGACATGGACGGATTCAAGGACATCAACGACCGTTACGGCCACCTGGCGGGAGACGAAATCCTGCGCAATGTCGGGCGTCTGCTGCAAACATCCATTCGACCGGAAGACGAGGCCTTCCGGTGGGGCGGCGACGAGTTCGTCATCCTATTCCACAACCAGCTTTTGGAGGTGGCGCACCGGCGCATGGAAGACATCGAGGCGCGGTTGAGGGGCTTCCGGGTGCGCGGCGCCGGGGCCCTGCCGATCTCGTTCAGTTGGGGCACGGCGGAAGCCCGCGGCGGAGTCCCGCGCGAGGCCCTGAACGAGGCCGACCGCACGATGTATTTAGGGAAGCGGAAGCGCGCGGCGAACGTGGTGGAGCCACGCCCGCCGGCGATCTGAATCCTTATTGAATGGCGATGGTCGTGATGTACTGGTTATAGTCGTACGACGGCAGGCTGCTCTGGCTGCTGGCGAATACCGTAAGCGGAATCTGGCCTCCCGGAGCTGCGAGCTTAGGTATTTTGACGTCGATCTGCCACACCCCCACCAGCCCCGGCGCCAGCCCGGAATAATAGATATGATTCACGGGCGACCCATCGGGGTTGGTCTCCGCAAAATAGGGATCGTCCACGGATATTCCGTCTAAGTAGACCACCGGACGGGACGTAGTCGGGACCGGTCCGGTGGGGGCGGCGCCGTCGGGCGGGGCACCCGGCACGAAGCCTTGGCCGGTGCCGAAAATCTCGATCCAGGTTCCCCGTACGGCGGGAGCGGTGGTGCTATTTATCGAACCGTCGCTGTAATTAATGACGGCGGCCTGCCGATATGATCCGGTCGCAGTGGGACTCAGGAACAGGCCCGGAGAGACGCTATTCATGACGACCAGCCCGGCGCCGTAGACTTGGCCGGTGGAAGTGTTGTCCACCACCACATTAGCGAGGCCAGAGGTTGGGGCGCCCATGGAGACGTAAAACTCGATCTGCGAGGGCGACACCATATAGAGGGGCGCGGCAACGTTGTTAAACAGGACTTCAATGTTCGAGATGGACGTCGGCAGCGGAAGCTGCCCGCCGGAATTGGCCGAGTTCGAGCCGAACGGGCTGGCATTGGATGGAAAAACCGAGGCGATCATGCCGGGCGCGACCGGCCAGGCGGCCAAGCGGTTGGCCGTATTCTGGGCCGTCAGGCCGGGGTAATAGATAGCCACGCGATTCGACGCGTCGAGCCCCACCAAGGCCCCGAACTGATCTTGCGCGACTGCCAGCGGCGGGTCGGCCGCCTGGATCCCGCCGGTTGTGTAGGGACTGATTACCAGGGTAATGAACGGGGGGAAGCGTCTGAAAATCCCGTTATTCGTATCCGCCACCCAAATTTCCCCGGTGCTCGGGTTGACATAGATGCCCTCCGGCCCGTAGAAGCCGCCCAGGGTGAACGACGCACTGGCGCCAAAAAACGGAAACTGCGGGCTGTCCAGGGAATCGTAAATCAACACGCGATTGTTGCCGGTGTCCACCACATACAGACGGTCGCTGCTGTCGACGGCCACATGGCGGGGGGAGTTCATGGCGTTCAAGCCGGAGCCGCTGGCGGCGTCGGAAAAATTCGGCTGCCCAACGAGCCAGGCCGCCGATTGCCCGCTCGTAAACACTCCGTTTACCGGTTGGAAGACCAGCACCCGGTTCTGGACTTGGTCGGACACTAACAATAAGCCGCTGACGGACATAGCCAAACCGTAAGGAGAGGCCAG
>PLGA01000451.1 GCA_003139735.1 Bryobacterales bacterium
CCTGCGTTGGCAGGCCACGGAAACGATGGCCTGCCCCAATGTATAGTCAATTCCTGGACGCTCCCCTAACCTCGCCCGCTGTACACTATAAGCCATGAGGGGGCTTCTCGCGTTGCTGTTTCTAGCGCGGCTCGCTTCGGCTGGAACCGCGGCCGACCTTGCGCGCGCCATTCGCGAAAACAGCTTCGATAGCGCCGAATGCTACCGCGTTCGCGACCTTACCCTCGCCGAGGAAGATCTCCACCTCTATTTCACCGACGGCCACCTCATCTTCGGTCAGCCCGTTGCCGGGAAGCGCATTGTCGCCTTATTCACCGCCGATACCGAAGGCGGCGACGGCGAAGTCATGCTCCTGCCCCCCGACCGCGCCGAACGCCGGTCGCTCGACGGCTATATCGATTCGCCCAACCTCGACGAGCGCTTCGAGTCCGCCCTTCTGCTTTTCACCGGCGATGTGTACGATCGCATCAAGGCCCAGTTCACCCCCGATTCCTCCAACCGGAAATCGCCCGAGGCCGCCGCCGCCCTCGAAGAGCGCTGGACGCCGTTGATGCGCAAGTTCGCCGCCACCTATCAGGCGCGCCTGGCGCTCGATTTGATAGGCCAGCCGGCGCGCCCCGCGGGCCTCTTCCTGGCGGCTTTGAGCAACTCCAAGCGTGGCGCTTTCGAAGTCGCCTTCGACCCCGAGCGCCAGGAGCAAATCCTGGCCGGCCAGTTTGTTCCCCGCGGCGGAACGCTCTATTTCGATACCTGGACCAGCTTCACCGCCCGGTCCCTCCGCAACGCCCCTCCCAAGCCCTTTGCCACCGCCGGCGATTACCGCATCGACGCCGCCATCGGCGCCGACCTCCTCTTGACGGCCGTCACGCATGTCAAGGTGAAGCCGGCCCTCGACGGACTGGCCGCCGTTCCGTTCAATCTGACGCCCGATATGCAAATCGCCTCGGCCGCCGTCGATGGGCGCCCCGCTGAGGTTCTCCAGCATGAGGCGCCGCAGGCCAACATGCGCGGCGGAAACGAGCTCATCGTCGTCGTCCCTCCCGAGCCCCTCCGCCTCGGCCGCGAGTACGATTTCGAATTTCATCACTCCGGCAAGGTCATCCAGGATTCCGGCGGCCACGTCCTGTTTGTCGGCGCGCGCGGCAACTGGTACCCCGCCATGGGCGACCTGTTCGCCGTCTACGACCTAACATTCCGCTATCCGCGCGATCTGGACCTCGTCACGCCCGGCGACGTGGTCGAAGACCGCCAGGAGGGCCCTCAGCGCATTACCCGCCGCCGCACTTCGGCGCCCATCCGCGTGGCCGGCTTCAACCTGGGCAACTATGAGCATGCCATCGTGGCTCACGGCCCATACCAGGTGGACGTGTGCGCCAATCGAACGCTTGAGCCAGCCTTGCAGCCCAAGTCCGTGCCGCTGCTCGATCCGCGGGCTGCCGCCCTCGTCACGCGCGATCATCTCGATCCCCTGGCGGATCTCGCCCGCGCAACCGCGGACACCGGCCCCGGCCCGCTCGACAGGCTCCACGAGATAGCGGCGGAAATGGCTTCGGCGCTCGATTTCATGGCTTCCAAGTTCGGCCCCCCGGCCCTGCCCCATCTCACCGTCTCTCCCATCCCCGGCGCGTTCGGCCAGGGACTTCCGGGGCTCATTTACCTTTCCACTCTGTCCTATCTAAAGACCGTGCCGGGTGAGCGCCCTGCCAGCGAAACCATTGGCTTGGTTCTCCGCAACGTGCTGCAGACCCATGAACTGGCGCACCAGTGGTGGGGGAATCGCGTCATTGTCGGCTCCGATCGCGACAACTGGCTCATGGAAGCTCTCGCCAACTATACCGCCCTCCTTTACCTCGAGAAGACCAACGGCCGCCAGGCCCTGGAAACCATGCTCGATTCCTACCGCCGCGCCCTCCTCGAAAAGGGTTCGAACGGCCAGACCGTCGAGTCGAGCGGCCCCATCGTATTGGGAACGCGCCTGCAAAACTCGGTCGAACCGCGCGGCTGGCGCGACATCATTTACGGCAAAGGTTCCTGGATCGTCCAGATGCTCCGCGCCCGCATGGGCGACCAGCCCTTCTTCTCCATGCTGGCCGAGCTCGCCCGCCGCTACGACCGCAAGGCCGTCACCACCGGCCAGTTCCGCGAGCTGGCCGCGCAGTTCCTCCCGCCCCACTCGGACGACCCCCATCTGGAGATGTTCTTCGACCAGTGGGTCTACGGAACCGGCATTCCCACCCTGACCATGACCTACTCCGTCAAAGGCAACACGCTCACCGGAAAGGTGACCCAATCCGGCGTGGACCCGGATTTCAACGTCGCCGTCCCCATTGAGATCCAACTCACCCGCGACCGCTCCATCGCCAAATGGGTCCGCACCGAAAACGGCGCCGCCGCCTTCACCGTCGCCCTCAACCAGCCCCCCCTGAAAGTCACCCTCGACCCCCACTATGCCGTCCTCCGCAAGTAGAGGCCGCGAGACGACGCAGCGACGATCCGAGCCGCGAATCCGAGCCGCGAATCCAAGCCGCGAATCCGAGCCGCGAACGTAAGAGAGCGGTTGCAGCGATGATCCGAGCCGCGAACGTAAGAGAGCGGTTGCCACGGACATTCGCCCGCCTGCGCTATAATCAATCCAGAGGTACAAACTGGGATGCTGAAATTACTCTGTGGTAGCGCCGCGTTTACTCTCGCCGCTTCCATTTCCTTCGCCGCCGGTTTCCCCGGCCGCGCCATCGACGGCAATTACATCGAAGCCCGTACGGCCGACGTCTGGACCGGCCCCTGCTTCGCCAACGGCGAGGTCGAAATCAACGGCAAAGAAGCCATTCTCGGCTGGAAAATCAACCATGGCGGCTGGGATGGCGTCGACCTCGATGGCCTCGCCGTAGTCGGCGTCATTCGCACCGAGCACACCCTCGGCAATATCAGCGAGCCTGTCAATCGCTCCCGCGCCGTCCTCATCGTGGATAGCCGCGCCACCGATTCCCAACGCCAGGCCCTCGAGGCCTTCGCCAAATACATGGGCGGCGACCTGCTGACCGACGTCGTCAAGGTGGCCTATATGCCGGTCGATCTGACCATCGAGAACGGCAATATCCACGGCGGCGCGGCTAAGCTGACCGCCGGTTCGCTCGCCGCCATCGAGACTCGCGCGTTGAACTCCGGCGACGTCCACTGCGGCAACGAAATGGTCTTCTATCCGCCGCTCAGCGCCAAGCTCGACCACGCCATGCCCGCCTTCGCCTCCACCGATTCCTACAAAGGCGACGGCCTCGGCGAAACCTGGAGCATCCCCGACCGCCGCAGCAGCTTCCTCGGCACGTTCAACCTGACCGACGCGCCCACCGAATAGCCCGGCCCCGAGCGGCCATTCACCTGGCTGGACAGGTCCGGAGGTCAGTGGGGCGGACCCCCTGGTCCGCGCGGG
>PLGA01000420.1 GCA_003139735.1 Bryobacterales bacterium
GTCTTAATAAACTCCCGCTAGTTATCAAACCGTGCGATACCTCACGCCGCCGCGGGTTTTGCGCCGTAGCGGCGGCCTGGAGTCGCACGCAAGCCCCGCAACCCAGGTATGATCTTTCCATGGGTTTCTCCGCAAGCGAGAATCCGGGTCCAGGCAACCCACACACAACGGAGGCCTAATGAGATTGTTCGCGATCGGTCTGGCGGCGGCTGCCTTTTTGGCGGCGCAGGAGCCCACCAGAGTCTTCATGAGCCATTGCATGAGCTGCCACTCGCCCAACAGCGGCGCGCACGCACCGATGCCGGAGGCTATGGCGGGGATACCGTGGCAGGACGTTCTTAAAACGCTCGAGAGCGGGTCCATGAAGGTCCAGGGCGACGCTCTGATCGCGGAGGAGCGCGTCGCGGTGGCGCGCTACCTGGGTTCGTCCGGTCCGGCGGTGATTCCGGAAATGACCGGTTTCTGTGCGCCCGGAGCGAAGCCCGCGGCTTCCAAGTGGTCCTGGAACGGCTGGAGTCCCGACAACCAAAACACCCGTTTTCAGCCCGCCGACGCCGCTGGACTGGACGCCTCCAACCTCAAGACGCTGGACCTCAAATGGGCGTTCGGCTTTCCAACCGGAACCTCCGCCTTCGGGCAGCCGAGCATCGCCGACGGCCGTGTGATTACCGGAAGCAACGACGGGACCGTGTACGCTCTGGACGCTCACAGCGGGTGCCTCTACTGGAGGTACCAGGCAAAGACGCTGGTGCGCGCCGCCGTGGTGGTCGGTCCCGGGCCTCGGGCGTATTTCGGCGATCTGGAGTCCAACGCCTACGCCGTGGATGCCAACACCGGCAAATTGATCTGGCAAAAGAAGCTGGACGACCAGCCTTTCACCCGCATCACCGGCTCGCCCAAGCTCTACGACGGAAAGTTGTACGTGCCCATCGCTTCACAAGAGGAGAACGCCGGCTCCAATCCCCAGTATCCCTGTTGCAAGTTCAGAGGGAACGTCGTGGCCCTCGACGCGAGGACCGGCGCGATCGTCTGGCGGAGCTACACCACGCCGGAACCGGGGCCCACCAAGGTCGGTTCGAACGGAGTGCAGTATTACGGACCTTCCGGCGCGACCGTGTGGTCGTCGCCCACCATCGACCTCAAGCGGAAACTCTTGTACGTCGCCACAGGCAACGGGTACTCCGATCCGGATATCAAGACCGCCGATGCCGTGGTGGCCATGGACTTGGCGACCGGCAAGATCCACTGGGCCCAGCAAGCCTCGCCCGACATGTTCAACTGGGATTGCGGCGGCCGCGGGCGTCCGACGGCCGGCAACTGCCCCGCGAACCCGGGAGAGGACGTCGATTTCGGATCCTCCCCCATTCTGGTCCATGCGGGCGGCCGCGACCTGCTGATCGCCGGGCAGAAGTCCGGGGTGGTCCATGCTTTCGATCCGGACCAAAATGGGAAGATCGTGTGGCAGACGCGCATCGGCAAAGGCGGCAAGCTGGGCGGGATTCTCTGGGGCATGGCCGCGGCTGAGGGGCTGGTTTTCGCGCCGCTCTCCGACATGGGATCTGCCAACCCCGGCGGTTTGTTTGCCCTCGATCCGGCCGGCGGCAAGATCGTGTGGCAGACGCCGCCGCCCACGCCCCCCTGCGCCGGCCAGCGCGGCTGTAGCGCCGCACAACTGGCGCCGCCCACCGCCGTACCGGGCCTGGTGTTCTCGGCGTCGATGGATGGGCATCTGCGCGCGTACCGGATCTCCGACGGCAAGATCGTCTGGGATTTCGACGCGGCGCGCGACTTTCCGACCGTAAACGGGATCAAGGCGCATGGTGGTTCCTTCAGCGGCGCCGGCCCGACAGTAGCCGATGGCATGATGTTCGTGAATTCCGGCTACGCGAATACGGGGGGCATGGCCGGTAACATTCTGTTGGCGTTTTCCATAAAGTAAGGGAGAAGCGATTGCGCGGCGCCCGTGATAAACTGAAGTTTCACGCCCGTGGCGCTATCGTCTAACGGTTAGGACGGAGCCCTCTCAAGGCTTAAATACGGGTTCGATTCCCGTTAGCGCTACCACCTGTCCCTCACATTCCAGTACCGGCAGGCTCCTGCTGCCGGTACGACTTCTCGACCGCAATCGGAGCGTCATTGTCCGCATCGACGCATCGCCCTGATTGTTCCCGGCCTGTGCGCGCTCCTGGCCATGCGCCGCAAAGCGTCGTAGGCCGTTCAGGCAGCCAAGCGGCTAGAATCCCGTTTGTTCTGTCCGCGCGATGATTTCGTTCTGGAGCGCGGGAGTCAGGTCGCAAAAGTAGTCGCTGTAGCCGGCCACCCGCACGATCAGGTCGCGGTGCTGCTCGGGGCGCGCCTGCGCTTCACGCAGAGTTTCCGCAGTCACCACGTTGAACTGGATATGGTGGCCATCGAGCTTGAAGTAGGACCGGACCAGGTGCGCCATGTGGTCGATGCCTTCCTCGCCTTCGACGATCTTGGGCGTGAACTTCTGGTTCAGCAGGGTCCCGCCGGTGCGGGCGTGATCCATTTTGGCGGCGGACTGGATTACCGCGGTGGGACCTTTCCGGTCGGTGCCTTGCACCGGGGAGATTCCGTCGGAGAGGGGCTCCCATGCCCGCCGTCCGTCGGGCGTCGCTCCAGTGACCGAACCGAAATACACGTGGCACGTGGTGGAGAGATAGTTGACCCGGTATTGCCCGCCCTTGGTATTCGGCCGGCCATTGATTTCGTCGAAGAACATGTCGAAGACCTGCGCTAAGATCGCATCGGCGTAGGCATCGTCGTTGCCGTATTTTGGAGTCTTGTTCCACAACATCAGGCGCGTCTTTTCGTGTCCTTCAAAATTGTCGCGCAAAGCCGCCAGCAAGTCCGCCATGGATAGATTCTTCCGCTCGAAGACGTGGTACTTGATCGCCGCCAGGCTGTCGGTGCAGGTGCCCGGCGCCACGCCCATGATGTAAGCGCTGTTGTAGCGCGGTCCGCCGCCGTTGTAGTCGCCGCCTTTTGCAATGCAATCGTCCACCAGCAGCGAAAGGTAAGGCGCCGGCATGTTGCGCGAGTAGAGGCGCTCAATCACGTTATTGCCGCGGATCTTCACCTCGATCAGGTAATGCAACTGCTTGCGGAAGGCCGCGGCCAAATCCTCGTAAGTGCGGAATGAGAGGGGATCTCCGCTCTCGATTCCGACCATTTTCCCTGTGCGTGGGTCGCGGCCGTTATGGAGCGCGATCTCCAGAACTTTCGGCAGGTTGAAGTAGCCCGTCAGAATGTAAGCTTCCTTGCCGAAGGCGCCCGTCTCGACGCAGCCGGAGGTACCGCCGGCGCGCGCATCCTCGATTGACTTGCCTTGGCGCAGCAGTTCTTCCACCACCATGTCGGCGTTGAAGATGGAGGGCTGGCCCCAGCCCTTGCGGACGATTTCCAATCCTCGTTTCAGGAAACGGTCCGGGTTCTTCTTACTAAGTTGCAGATTGGACGAGGGCTGCAGCAAGCGCATCTCGTCGATCACCTCGAGAACCAGGTAACTCAACTCGCTTACGCCGCAGGAGCCGTCCGGCTTCAGACCGCCGGTGTTAATGTTGCAGAAGTCGGTGTAAGTGCCGCTCTCGGCGGCGGTGACTCCCACTTTGGGGGGCGCCGGCTGGTTGTTGAACTTCACCCAGAAGCACTGCAGCAGTTCGCGCGCCTGTTCGCGCGTGAGTGTTCCGCTATCGAGATCGCGTTGATAGAACGGATAGAGGTTCTGGTCCAGGTGGCCGGGATTGAACGAGTCCCAGGTGTTCAGTTCGGTGATGACGCTCAAGTGAGTGAACCAGTAGGCTTGCAGCGCTTCCCAAAAATCGCGCGGCGCATGCGCCGGCACGCGGCGGCAAACCGCGGCGATCCTCTCGAGGTCCGCTTTGCGCAGCGGGTCGGATTCCGCCGCGGCCATTTCCTCCGCCTTTTCGGCGTGGCGCTCGGCGAACCGGATCACGGCGTCGGCGGCTATCGCCATCGCGCGAAGCTGCTGTTGCTTGTCGTAGGCTTGCGGATCGTTCAGGAAATCCAGGCGCGCCACGCTCTCCGCCACGTCCCGCTTCAGGTCGAGCAGGCCCTTGCGGTAAATCACGTCGCCCAGGACGGTGTGGCCGGGCGCGCGCTGCTCCATGAACTCGGTGTAGACGCCCGATTCGTAGGCGTTCTTCCACTCCGGAGTCATCTCCGCAAAAATGCAGTCGCGCATGCTGCAGCCCTTCCAGTAGGGAATGATCTCCTCCCGCTGGATGCGCCGGGCTTCGTCGTCGACGCAGTAGGAAATCTTCTCGCGCGTGTCGAGGATTTCGAAATCCTCCATCGTGTGACAGCACAGCTCGGGGTAAGTGGGCGTGCCCTTGGGGCGCGGTCCGCGCTCCCCCACAATAAGCTCTTCCGCGCCGATGTAGATGCTGCGGCGTTCGAGCACGTACTGCAAAGCGCTGGCGCGCAGGACCGGAGGGGAAAGTGGCCCCGCCTGACGGTAGAATTCCGTCATCAGTTGGGCGCGTTCGAGCGAAAGCCATGGCTTGGTTTCCAAGCTTGCCTGGCGTAATCGAGCCACTCGTTCCGTCATTTCATCCTCCCACTGTCACGCGCAAACCGGCGCGTGTCAAAACGTCTTGAAAGCGCGCGAGATCGGCCGCCGCGGGTGGCGCCGTGTCATTGAGCTTCGAGGGCAGTCCCAGGCGCCGGTACTTATCGGCGCCGATGCGGTGATAGGGCAGTAGTTCCACCCGCCAGGGGCGCAGGCTCCCCAGGCGCACGGCGAACTGCGCCATTTCTTCGTCGCCGTCGTTGATGCCCGGGACTACCGGGATGCGGACGGTGACCGCGGGGTGGCGGGCGATCAGAGCCTCCAGGTTGCGGAGGATCGGATCGTTGGGAACACCCGTGTACAGGCGGTGTTTTTCCGGGTCCACCAGCTTCAGGTCGAACAGTACCTGGCCGGCCAGCAGCGCCGTGTTCAGAAACGTTTCGGGTTGGGCGAAACCACAGGTCTCGATGACGGTTCCGATCCCCCGCTCCCGGCAAGCGCGCAGAAAGGCAGCCACGAAGACCGGTTGCGAGAGCGGCTCACCGCCGGAAAGCGTCACGCCGCCGCCGGATTCGTCAAAAAAGACGACGTCCTTTTCCACTTCCGCAATCAGTTCCGCCACCGTGTAACGTTGCCCGGCGATCTGGCGGGCCTCCGCCATGCAGATCTTGGCGCATTCGCCGCAGGTTGTGCAGGCGTCGGAGGTCGAAACAGTCCCATCCGCGTCATGGATGGCATGTTGGGGGCAGGCCGCAACACATTCCAGGCAATGGCGGCAGCGCTCCTCGAAGTACAGCCGCTCCGGCAGGAAACTCCGGCCTTCGGGGTTGTGACACCACCAGCAGGATAGCGGGCAGCCTTTGAAGAAGACCGTGGTACGGACGCCCGGGCCGTCATGCGTCGCGAAACGCATGATGTTGAAGATGAACCCGGAGATTTCATTGCCCAGGTGCGCCCCTCGCGAGTCGCCTAAGGCGGCTGCTTCCATACAATTCGGCCCGATTACCT
>PLGA01000529.1:0-888 GCA_003139735.1 Bryobacterales bacterium
ACATTATCAAAGAGGCGCGACACATTCACTAGAAAAATTCACTAGAAAACTTCATGGCTCTCGCCCTGTCACTTAGGGGCCGAGTTTTTCGCCTGTTGATAGCGGCATTCGCTTGATTCGGTTCAGTGTAGTCGATCAGAACGAAGTGGTCACCGCCGATTTCCTCTACTACCGCCTGCGCAAGCCGGACTACACCGAAGCCGATGTGGATGCCATCGCCGCGCGCGCCAAGGAATTGCTGGCCGCCGGCCGCGACCTGAACCTGATGTTCAAGCACGAAGAGACGCCCGAGGGCGCGCTGAACGCGGAGTTGCTGATGAAGAAGGCGGGATAGGCGGCGAGAATACCAAACGAACCCAATCTTGCTGGCAGGCGGCTGATTGCACGGCACTTACGCGCGGCAAAACGAACCCACTGGGGGGCGGAACGAAATTGGGGATTGCCGGGTCGAGATGGCAAGGCAGGCGAAAGCGCCTGCCCCACTGGGCAGAACGAAGCCAGTTTCGGCCTGGAAGCGGCGAGTGGGCATGGAAACGGGACGGGCTGGAAGCTGGGAAGGCGATTGGGGACACTTTGGCTGTGTGGGTAGGTCGAGGTGAGGATTTGCGATGGCGGCCGGGGTTCGCGGGCGTGAGCGCCCCCCGACGCTGTTGCCTGCTAATCCGGCCGCCAACGGTTTAAAACGACTGCTGGGCCGCTGCGACTGCCTGACTCTGGAACTGCGGGAAGCAGGTTCGCTGCTCCCACGGCGTTTTGGAACCGATTCCAAGGTCTCCCTTCCGCTTTGTGAGAGCTTCGGGGAGTCCGGTACCACCGTGAACGTGCTGCGCTTCGTGGCCACGAAGTGGAAAAGAAGGGACCGCGTTAGTTGGGCGCAACCCTCTACTC
>PLGA01000529.1:938-5527 GCA_003139735.1 Bryobacterales bacterium
AGTCAGGCTGACCGGTTTTCGCCCCGGAAACGGTGGCGGCGTGATTGGCGAATCGCGAGGGCGTGGCTGTTTCGAGAGATTGCGTGGGCGCGTGTGGATAAGTCTAAGCCCATGTTTGACTTAGCGAGTGTGTTGGTAGTAGACTGATCCTATGCTGAGGCGCTTGCTGCACGGGGCTGCCGCGGTTTGCCTGGCGGTGAGCGCCGCTTACGGGCAGATCCAGTTTCGCAACCAGCGCGCGACACTCGACGCCGAGCATTCTTCCAGAATTCTGGTTTCCGAGGCGGGATTTCGCGCGGCCGGGTGTCTGGGCGCAGCTTTGCCGTTGCGGGTGCGCGCCTCCGCGGATCGGATGCATTGGAGCAATTGGCGCACGCCCGAGCCGGATGGCGAAGCGAGCGCGCTGGTCTTTTTCGGTGAACTGCAGCATTATCTCGAAGTCGAGGCCGGCACTGAGCCCGGCCCCGGCGCGGCTTGGCTGTTGATCGATCCAGGAGTCACACCGAAGCCGCCAACGCGCCCCCGGAAGCCCCCATCCACGGCGGTTCCCGTGCCGCCCATCGTCAGCCGCGCCGAATGGGGATGCACGCCCGCCACCTGTCCGGTAACAGATCCTCCGGCTTACACCACGGTCACGCATCTGATCGTGCACCACACCGCGACCGGCAACAACGCCACAGATTGGGCAGCCGTGGTGCGCTCGATCTGGGTGCTGCACGTTCAAGGGAACGGCTGGAACGACATCGGATACAACTACCTGATCGATCCAAACGGAGTACTGTACGAGGGGCGCGCCGGCGGCGCCGGAGTGATGGGCGCGCACTTCTCGTGCGTCAACGGCGGCACGATAGGGGTCGCGGCCCTGGGCACGTATTCCTACGTGCCATCGCCCGATGCCGCCAATGCGATGCTGGAGTGGTTGCTGGCGTGGCAGGCCGCCAAGTGGAGCCTGGATCCCAGCGGAAAAAGCCTGCACGCCGCCAGCGGGTTAATGCTGGACGTGATCAGCGGTCATCGCGACGCGAACTTGTCGGCCCTCGCTTGCGGCGGCACCTCGTGCCCCGGCAACGGCCTTTACCCGCTCCTGCCGGAACTGCGGCGGGAGGTTGCGCAACAAGTGGCGGGCGCGTGTCCGGTGAACCTGACCGAGCGCCTCCGATGTGTTTCCGCCGCCGGGGAACAGTTCCTGGAGCCGGTCATCACCCCTGCCGGTTGCGGCTGGCTAGCTTCTACAAACGCGAGCTGGATTTCGGCGAGCTGGATTCCGGCGACATCTACGTCCATGGCGGCGAGTTTGAATGTCGCTGCCAATAGCGGCGCGCGCCGCACGGCCGCAGTCACGATCGACGGCCATGTCCTTACGGTGGTTCAGGCAGCCCAGGGCGAGGGGCCGTTGCCGTGTCCCGCGGTAGGCGGTATCGAGAGCGCGGGGCTCGATTCGGCACGGCCTGTGGTCGCCGGATCGTTGGTCTCGATCTTTGGATCCAACCTCGCGGCGCAAGAAACCAGTTCCTCCACGTCAACGCTTCCGGTCGAACTCGGGGGCGTTTCGGTGGCGATCGACGGGCGCGCTGTTCCGCTGCTGTACGCCGGCCCAAACCAGATCAATGCCCAGATTCCGCCGGCGACCAACGTCGGAAGCGCCCGTGCGGTGGTGACTTCCAACGGCGTTACCGGCCCGGAATTGGACTTTTCGGTTACGGAGGCCGTGCCTGCGATTTTCATATGGAACGGCCGTGCCGTGGCGCAGAATTATGACGACGGAACGGTGAATGGTCCCGATGCCCCAGTGCGCCCCGGCGGCGTCCTGACGGTGTATCTCACTGGCGTGGGTCCGGTGGAAGGGACTTTTCCCGCAGCGGGAACACCGGCGCCGATGACTCCGCTCGTAAGTTCGCTGCCGTGGAGCGCCACGATCGGCGGGCAGGACGCAGGTCCGCTCTTCCTGGAATTGATGCCGGCCGGCGTGGGCGTGTATCAGTCGAACCTGCTGGTCCCTGCCGATCTGGCGGCGGGAGACTACGACCTGGCGATTACGGTGAGCGGAGCGTCGAGTCTGCCGGCGAAGGTCTCGGTAGGCGGGCAGTGAAGTTTATGGGTTGGCCGAGGCGCGGACTTTGCAGCGGCGACCGGGGTGCAGGGACAGCGATCCTCCGCCAAAGGAGACGCCATCCGCCTGCGTGTCCGGCCGCCACTGGTTGTAATGCGTAAGACTCTTGCTACTGACTGGGACACTGGAAACCGCGGGAAGCGGAGGTCCGCTCCCACGGCGTTTTGGAACCGATTCCAAGGTTTCCCTTCCACTTTGTGAGAGCTTCGGGGAGTCCGGTACCACCGTGAATGTGCTGCGCTTCGTGGCCACGAAGTGGAAAAGAAGGGACCGCGCTAGTTGGGCGCAACCCTCTACTCCGATTTCAGATTATCAGGCGAGGTGGGGGAGGCCGGTGGACATAGGGGCGTGGATCGGCCGGAAGCCGATGAAAATGCGGGTCTGAAATATTTTTAGGTTTTTGGTGACCGCCGAAGCGGAGAAGCCCATCGCAGTAGGCTTCCCCCGAGTTTCCGGACGCGAATCCTAGCCTGCGACGATATCGCGTATGACGCAAGCGCTCAGCCGGTTATTCTTGCCGAGTAGCGGCTTGTTCGAGTATCGGCGTATGGATGCGAGCGGGATAGGGGCTATGGTCAGATCGAGATCGCAGAACCCGTAGTAGTACCAAGCGCGCCAGAGCTTATCGGTGTTTTTGGATCCTGACAGGCGGTCTTCAGAGGGGTTCCCCGTGTCGTCGGAGGGGTTTCCAGGGTCGATGCCGAGGAACCGCGCACACGCGCTGATCTCGCCTCTGCCAGTCGGCTTGAAATAGACCTTCTCAATGAGGTCCTTGTACTTCAGTGCTGGGCCCAATTGTCTAGAATTGCAGCCGAAACGGATTCTCTTCTTTCCGTCTCTAAAATCGGCGACAGCCTCATCGAGCCAATGTTGTGCGACCGGCGCGAATAAGGCCGGCGACCCACTCAGCGAGGTGTGCGGGGCATCGGCAGGAATTGCGGCTGGACTCGATAGTTTCGATTTCATCTGTGCTTCCGAGAGGGGCAGGTCCGCCTCAAATGCCCGGAGGAGATCCGTTTCACCCTTTGACCTCAGGAACTCGACTAAAGCCGGTAGCCGGATTTCCTTGCACGCAAGCCCATTGAAGTCCAGACTCTTCTGGATCGCTGGAGGAACCCTAGTCCCGACCAGCATTGTTCGGACGGGGTCAGGGCCTGAGAGGAGCGCCCCTTGGTAGTACATGATTTGGCCAACGTGTTCATCCTTGATGGGTCCCCACTTCAGTTCCACGACCAGCTTTTGTTTGAATCGGTCCTCGAACAGAAGATCTATACGGCGTCCGCATACAGTAACCTGCCTGCCAATCAGCCGTAGTCCCTCCTCGATCATTTCCGGATAGTGGGCCAGAACTTCCTCGAAATCTCGTTCGTTTGCCATCGGGCGCCAATCCTGCGACCAATAGTCGATCTGAGCAGATGGCGGCCCGGAAGTCAACCGCCGCGAAACGTCGTGCGCGCGAAAGCCCCTTCGCTGGTTGGTTACGGACCCCAGTAGAGCCACGCATTACACCCGTGACGCGCCGACTCCCAGGGCGGGAGTGACACACATGTTTCCGAGAGGTCTATCTTATCCAGGGCAACCGGGCGGCGAATAAACAACTCCGCGAAAACCACAAGCGACTTTTCGTCAAGGGACCGTAGCGTGTCCAAATCGGGAAGACCCTCTTGATAGTATTCCTCGCGCAGGTCGACGTCCATTTCGCCGTTTACCAATCTGTCGGACCGGATCCGTCGGTTGCTCCACGGAATGACCTGCGCGAGTTGCAGGACTTTCTCGGGTGACTTTCGCCGGACCCTGAAGATCCTCGGGCCCTCGCTCCTGAACCACGCAGCAAAACTGTCGGAGCCGGGCTTCTCCATCTCCATTTCCCAATCGTGCTTCAGTGCCATCCCGCTCACAATCTCAGACGCGGCCCAATCGGCGCCCCCCTCCGTCCAGGTTCTGTATCCGGTCCTGCCGTCGAGGGTTCTATACGACGATGCAAGCACGAACCATGGAGCGTTCCAGCGGCCGAGATAGAGGTTGAGGGAGTGCAGCCCCTCGGCACCGCCGGTGAGCATCCAGCCGTTCTCCTCCACCGACTTTAGATCGAGCCCGTCGCGAAACTCGATGTTGAGCAGTGCGCGGGCTAGCGGACCTTTCGGCAGCCGCATTGAACTCCCCTCTTGCGGAATGGGTGGGAGGGCAGGCGAATCGTCTGCCCCACCTAAGACCAAAAGACCATGTGTGGTGACGCTACCGGATTTCCATGATCTCTTTTTCTTTGGTCTTGGCGGCCTGATCGATTTTTAGCATGTAGGCGTCGGTCAGTTTTTGGATGTCGTCGAGCGCCTTCTTCTCGTCGTCTTCGGCCAGTTTCTTGTCTTTCAGCAGCTTCTTCACCGACTCGTTGCCGTCGCGGCGGATGTTGCGGACGGACACGCGATGGTGCTCGGCGATGCCGTGGAGACGCTTCACCAGTTCCTTGCGGCGCTCCTCG
>PLGA01000473.1 GCA_003139735.1 Bryobacterales bacterium
AATGATACAATTTCTTCAGAATTAGTATTGACAACCAGCGCTAAATGCCTTACGATGGGTTCATGGTTAAGGCATTCGGTTACCTTCGAGTGAGCGGCAAAGGGCAGGTGGACGGCGACGGTTTCCCCCGGCAATTGCAAGCCATCAACGGATACGCGGCGGCGCACGATATCGCCGTCGTGAAGGTGTTCCGCGAGAAAGGCGTGACCGGTACCAAGGAATCCATGGACCGGCCCGCGTTCGCCGAGATGATGACGGCGCTGCACAGCAACGGCGTGCGCACGATCATTATCGAGAAGCTAGACCGGCTTGCCCGTGACCTGATGGTGCAAGAGGCCACCATAGCGGACCTGCAAAAGCATGGCTTCACGCTGGTATCGGTTGCCGAGCCGGACCTGATGGCCACAGATCCCACCCGGATACTGATGCGGCAACTGATGGGCGCTGTGGCGCAATATGACAAGAGTCAGATCGTGCTGAAGCTCCGGGGCGCGCGGATGCGGATGCGGGCAAAGGAAGGCCGTTGCGAGGGCCGCAAGCCGTACGGATACTACGATGGCGAACAGTCCGTAATCGGGCGGATGCAGGAACTCAGGGCCGCGCGCATGGGCTTTGACCGCATCGCGGCGCAACTGAATGCGGAGGGGCTGAAGACCCGCACCGGCGCACGGTGGCACGGGTTAGTCTGCAATCGCATTTTGACCGGCAAGGGTCGGAAGGCCGCGTGATAGCAACCGGGCTGGGGCTTAGGGGATAACCTCACGACCGGGGCGATGGGTGTCCCTGACGGCTGGTGAGACTTGGTGTCATGTGGTGCAGCGTCCGGGCAGTTGCAGTTGAGTCAGCGCGGCCTTTTTAAGGCACTCGGAAGGGCACGTTGCTCGAAAGCGTGCCGCTGGGTGTTACCACCTCCACCTTGCCGGTGGTCGCGCCAGTGGGTACGGTGGCTGTGATCAGGTATCTCGACACTACGGTGAACGCAGCCGCAGTGCCGTTAAATGTGACGCTGGTCGCGCCCGTGAGGTTAGTTCCCAGAATTCTCACCGCGCTTCCCACCCTGGCGGACGTGGGCAGTGTCTTTACAAACTGGCCCAAGCCTACTGACAGGCTAAAAACCGTCCCGTAACCATAGGCCCCGCCCCCCCAGGTTGCCCCGTAGAACGTCCCATTGGTATCCTGGCCCAGCCCTGCTACGGGAACCTCGCCGTCCGTGCACCCGCTTTGGGCGCAGAAGCTATAGAGTGTGGTCAGCGCCCCGCTCGGAGTGATCTTGAAGACCGTCCCACCAACGGGACCTCCTCCGCGATAGTAGGCCCCGCCCCACGCGGTCGTCCCGTAAAAGTTCCCATCCGTGGCCTGGACCAGCCCAGCCTGGGGGCGTTCGCCGTCCGTGCACCCGCTTTGGGCGCAGAAGCTATAGAGTGTGGTCAGCGCCCCGCTCGGAGTGATCTTGAAGACCGTGCCCATAGGGTTGCCGTTGGCGCCGCCGTAGGTTGTCCCGTACAAGTTTCCGTCGGTGGCCTGGATCAGCCCTGCTTCGGGGCCTTCGCCGTCCGAGCCGGAGAAGCTGTACAGCGTCGTTAGTTTGCCACTCGCGGCGATATTGAAGATCGTCCCGTAACCATACGCCCCGCCCCCCCAGGTCGTCCCATAGAGGTCCCCGTTGGTAGCCTGGATAAGCCCCGCGTAAGGTCCTTGGCCGTCCGCGCAGCCGCTTTGCGAGCAGAAGTCGTAGAGCGTCGTCAATTTGCCGCTTGGGGTGATCTTGAAGATTGTGCCACAGCCTGCGCCTGGCGTCTGCGTGCAGTTGGCGCCGCCCGCCCCGCCGAGCCAAGTTGTCCCATAGAGGTCCCCGTTGGTAGCCTGGACTAGTCCCGCCATGGGGTCTTCCCCGTCCGTGCACCCGCTTTGGGCGCAGAAACTATAGAGTGTGGTCAGCGCCCCGCTCGGAGTGATCCTGAAGACCGTCCCATAACCGTAGGCCCCGCCCGAAGAGGTCGTCCCATAGAAAGCTCCGTCGGCTACTTGAACCAGCCCCGCGATAGGGGCCTCGCCGTCCACGCAGCCGCCTTGGGCGCAGAAGTTGTATAACGTCGTCAGCTTGCCACTCGGGGTGATCTTGAAGACCGTGCCGCCGCCGTTGCCGTATAGGCCGGGATTCGTCCCTCCGTACCCGGTTGTCCCGTACAAGTTCCCATTGGTCGCTTGGATCAATGCCGCGTATGGCAGTTCGCCGTCCGCGCACCCGCCTTGGGCGCAAAAGCTGTACCGTGTAGTGAAAGTCTGCGCGGGAAGGGCAATCGCCGTCATCGCGCACAGCACCCAAACAGCGCAGGCCCGCTTGCGCCAGCGCAAGGCGTTGACTATCCAAAGGAATCGAGAAGCGCGTGCTTTTTCAGACATGAGTTATCTCCTTTTGCTTACGGTGTCAAACGATACTCTGCGGCGTGATCGAAGTCAAGGGGGGGCAGCGGCGCTCAATTACCCGGCGGGCACCCGGCACCCGCGCGCAGGAATAGCGATTCCCGATGCGCTGGCGGGCCGTGGGGCGCGTTGCCCGCTTCCGGCAAGGGAACGCACGCGGCACCCGGCGCGGGGCTTCAGAAGAGCGCGAACGTAAACCCAGATTGATCGCGGCGGCGCTTGGCGCGGTTATCGGCCTTTGCCCCGGCGACGTGATCCGCGATGCCCGCTTCCATCGCCGGGGTGACGCGGAGTGTCTTGTGCGTGCGGCAGAGGTTCCGTGTACGCACACGCCAATGTACACGCGGGCCGTAAAACGTCTGGGTAAATTGGCATATTTTCCGGTATCCGTCAGTACGTCGAAGACACTCGCAAGTTGCTGAAAAGAGAGCCACTAAGTGCGGCTCAGTAGCTCTCTATATGTGGTCAGCAGCATTCTTCACACGCAGGAGGTCACAGG
>PLGA01000316.1 GCA_003139735.1 Bryobacterales bacterium
CAACCCGGTCGAGATTCCAGTCCGGAATCTCCGCGTCCAAGTTGCGGCGGGCCTCTTCGACGCTGGTGAACGACGTCCCGATTTTCACGCGGACCACTTCGCCCGCTTGCAGGGCCAGGCCCACATATGCGCCGTGAGGTCCCTCGGTTCCGTCCTGCACGGTGGCGCCATCGCGCCTCTGCGCCCCGCTCCAGACGCCGGTTGCGCGAAACGCGCGATCAAAGCGCGCGACGAAATAGCCGCTGAACCCGGCTGGCTTTCCGCTGCCCGCATAGAGGCGGTGCGCCGGATTGAAACCCGAGATTTCCCGCCGCTCCGCGTCAATCCGGACTTGCCCCTCGCCGGNNCTTGGCCTGCGCCAGAACCCAGGCCTCGGAAGCCGCCGGATACCGGAACTCGAAAATGGCGGCCCGCGCGGTTGCGGCCATGGAAACGCGGATGCCGGTATCGTCGAGCGTCACGTCGTAGCGGTACGGCGTGGTCTTCTCGTTCGAGCGCTCAAAACCGGAAGCGCGTTCCGCCGCGCCGGTCCGGAACGCTCCCGTCACCGGCATGATGGTCATGCTGCCGTAGTCCTGCGTGCATGAACCACTCATGAAGTGGCTGCCGCGGAAGCCCTGGATGCGCGTATCCTTCTCGTAATACGGCGCGATGCACTTGGTCTCGCCGTCGCGCGTCTGCGGCGTCCATTGAGTCATGCCGAACGGAACGCCGGTGGCCGGAAACGTCTGGCCGTCTCCCGCCGTGCCGATCATGGGATTCACCGAATCGGCCGGGCTGGCGGCGGGCGCGGCAGCCACGGCTTGGCCGGCCAGAATGAGGAAAAACATAATCGAGCGCATTGGTTTCACGGCTCTACTTCACAAGCTCAATCCAGATCGCCTGCCCTCCCGCCGCCCGCAGCGGCGCGCTCAACACCGTGCCCGAATCCACGGGACGGGTCTCAATGCCAACCTTGGTTCGGGTGGCCGCGCGATCGTCGTCCGAATAGATATGCGCCGTGTATTTCCTCCCCTTGGTCAGAAACGCGAGTGGAATCTCAAGCGTGCGAGGCTGGCTGGAGTTGACTGTCCCGATGAACCACTCGTCTCCCTTCTGGCGCGCGATGGACGCGTACTGGCCGATTTGGCCCTGAATCAGTTTCGTCTGGTCCCACACCGTGGGGACGTGGCGGAAGAACTCGATCTCGGGCTCGTTCTGATAATCCGACGGCTTGTCGTACCAGAAGATCCACTGCATCGGGCTGAATGAGACCACCGCCATGGCCAGTTGATGCGCGAAGGTGGTCAGCTTGCGCGGCGTGTAATAGCAGACCGTGTAATCGCCGATCCCGTTGATGTAGCGCGTAAAGGGCAGCGTGGCATTGTGCTCCGGCGTCGGCATGTGCTCGTTTCCGCGAATGCCTTCGACGGTGAGCAGATTGGGATACGTGCGGTTATTGCCGGTGGGACGGTAGCCGTCGTGGATATCGAGCGCGAGATGATGCTCCGCGGCTTTGGCGATGGTTTCCGTGATCCACGCGGTTTCCTCCTGCGGGCCCACGTCGACGTACCCGATCTTCACGGCCTTGATTCCCCAGCTTTCATATAGCGGGAACAGCACGTCGCGCTGCTTCTTGATCTGCCGGCGATCGACGTAAAGGCAGACGCCCATGCCTTTGCTCGCGGCGTAACGGACGACCTCCGGCATATCCAGGGTCGGAACGCGAACGGTAGTCGCATCGCCCGTAGCCAGGTCTTGCGCGCCATACCAATTGGTGTCGAATCCCACGTATTGGAGGCCCGCCGTGGAACCGAAATCCACAATCGCCTTGGCATTCGCGGTAGTCAGGGTCGTGTCGCGCATGGCCTTGCCCGGTTTGATCCATGAAGTGTCCTTGAGCGCGTTCGGCGGGTTGAGGTTCAGCAACAGGTAGTTGCGTTCCAGCAAATCGCCCGGCTTCCGGCCCACCACAAACACCCGCCACGGCGTGGATTCGCCCGCCGCTAGAGCCACCCGCCCATCGTCGCGGCCGCCGCCGAGGCCGTTCGAAGTCGCTCCGCCGAGCGCGCTCACCAGCGCTCCGGAAACGCCCGCGAGCGGCGAGAGCAACATGCGCGGATAGCGCTCGTTATCGGCCTCGGTGAGGGAGGCGAACCGGCCGTCCGCGTATTCCACGGTCAGCGGACGCTCGCATTGCGGCTGGATATCGGCGACTTTCACGCGCGCGTACTCGCCCTCGGTTGAGTGTTCCTCGTAGGCGTAGGCGCCGGGCGGGAAACGAAATTCCGTGGCTTCGCCGGAAAAGCGAAACTCCGCGGTGGACTGCCGGGGGAACGAGTAGCGCAACGCCGCGCCTTCGTCGTAGGCGCGGAAGGAGATTCGCATCAGCGCGCCGGACGTGTGCCGGAGGTCCACGTTCAATTCCCGGTAGTGGTCCGGAACCAAGCGGCGCTCGCCGAAATCGTTCGTCCACTGGCTCTTACGTTCCGTCACCGCCGAGTTCGCCACGGTGAACCCGCCGCGCAGTTCGGGGAATCCCAGGCGCGATTCCAGGACGACGGGCTTACCGAGATAGTCAATCCGATAGGCCGGACTACCGCCCTCCTGCAGCACGAACTCGACGGTCACGTTGCCATCGGGAGAAGCCACCCGCACGGGAGTCGCGGCGATCCCGACGGTGGCCAAAAAGCAGCAGGCGGCAAATGCTTTCAGGTTCATGGCAGCCTCGAAATGTCGATATCGCGTATGATAACAACCGGCCAGACCGCGTATTCTAAAGAGTGTCATGAGCGGCCGGCAGGATCGCAGAGGATTTCTGGTAACGGCGGCGGCCGGGCTGTCCGGCGGCTGGCGCTTGCGTGCGCAGACTGCCCTGCCTCCCGGATTGCCCGACGCGCTGCGAATGAATGGCGGCGCAATGGTGACCCGCGTTTCCGACTGGCATGGCAAGCGGCGGCCGGAGATCCTGGAACTGTTCGCGCGCGAGATGTACGGCCGCGTTCCGGACCGGCCGAAGCGCATGACGTTCCGCCCGATCGATTCCGCCACTCCCGCACTCGGCGGCGCCGCCGTGCGCAAGCAGATCGCGGTATCGCTTACCGGAGAGGCGGACGGACCCAGCATGGACCTGCTCCTCTACCTGCCGCGCGGCGCGAAGGGGCCGTTTCCGGCGATCCTCGGAATGAACTTCTGGGGGAATCACGCGGTTGCGGCAGACCCTGGAATCCGCCTGGCCCGCACCTCGATGGAAAACGGCAAGAACCCGTACGTCGACCTTTCCTGCGTGGTGGACGACCGCGCAACCGCATCCTGCCGCGGCATCAATGCACGCCAGTGGCCGGTCGAGAGAATCCTGAGCCGGGGGTATGCGCTGGCGACGATGTACCGCGGCGATATCGACCCGGACCGCGCCGACGGATTCGCGGAGAGCGTCCGCGGGCGATACCCGGAACTTCAGGACGGCGGCGCCAACTTCAGCGCGATCGGGGCGTGGGCGTGGGCCTTCAGCCGGGCTCTCGATTACCTGGAAACCGACCGCGATATCGACGCCCGGCGCGTCGCCGTGTTCGGCTGGTCGCGCCTGGGAAAAGCGGCGCTGTGGGCGGGCGCCTCCGATGCGCGCTTCGCCATGACGCTCAGCAACGAATCGGGAGCTGGCGGAGCCAAGCTGTTCCGGCGGGGAATTGGCGAGAACATCCGGCGGCTTAACACCGTGTTTCCGCACTGGTATTGCCGGAATTTCAGAAAGTACAACGACCTGGATACGTCGCTGCCCTTCGACCAGCACATGGTGATCGCGGCCATCGCGCCGCGCCCGGTCTATATCGCCAGCGCCGTCGAGGACGCGGGGTCCGACCCGGAAGGCGAATTCCTCGGGGCCAAAGCCGCCGATCCGGTGTATCGGTTGCTGGGGACGGATGGTCTTCCCGCCGAACGATGGCCGCCGGTGGGGCAACCGGTTCTCGGCCAAATCGGCTACCATGTACGGGCCGGCGGCCACGACGTGACCGACTTCGACTGGACGCAGTACCTGGCGTTCGCCGACCGGCATCTGCGCTCCGAGCTGTAGGGCAGCCCCCCCGCATAGGACGTGACCGGGGATGTAACCAGGGCCAACGCGCGGGAAGACCGTTGGGCCACTTCTACGAGAATCCCACTTTTCGCCCGCGACCTGAGGCAAAGCGCTATACTGACGCACAGGCTGTTCCGTCAGCCTGCGCAACCCGAAGATGGAGAGGCCACGCTGAGGTGATCATGAGGCATCGCACCGGCACTCGTACCATTGTCGTAGCGTTTTCTTCGTCGTTCCTTCTGGCTCCGCTGCTGCTGGCCCAGCCAGAGTCGATCATTTTCGGAACGCCGTCGGGCCCGAAGTTCGAGGTCGCCTCCATCAGGCCTGCGACCCGTGAAGAGGCTATGAGATCCGGTCATATTGGCATCAAGAGGGATCCCTCGCGCATCGACATCGGTTGCTGGTCGCTGAAGCAACTGACCCTGCGAGCCTACGGCCTTTGGCCCTCTCAAGTATCCGGGCCGGACTGGATGGATTCACTGCGTTTCGATGTCTCAGCCACAATCCCTGCCGGCGCAAAGCCAGATGACTTTCCAGGAATGCTGCAATGGCTGCTACTGGAACGATTCGGACTGACGGCGCACACTGAGACGAAGAACGTTGCAACGTTCGCGCTGGTGCTGGCAAAAGGCGGGCCAAAGATGAAGCCCGCCAAGCGCGACGCCGGCGCGGTCGAATCAGACTTCGGATCGGATCGGATCGAGAGGGTAGGGCGCGCTTTAGAGAGCCTCTGGGGCGACGGCACTGAGCTTGGGGTAAAGTCTACGAGCACGGAAGGCGGCAACGCGCGACTGGAGTTCACCCAAATGCCAATGGACGCCCTGGCCCAGTTTCTCTCATCCTATTTGCGTGCGCCCGTGATCGACCGGACCGGTCTCGAAGGCAACTATGAAGCTACTCTGGAGTTTTCCCTGGCTGACACACTCCCGATGGCACAGGCAGCAATTGCCTCCGGCGGTGATCCCAGCGCGTCAGATCCTCTCGGAACTTCATTGTTTGGCATGGTCCAGAGGCTAGGTTTGAAGCTAGAACCGCACAAAGCCTCAATTCCTGTATTGACAATTGACCACTTAGAGCGAGTTCCCACGGCAAACTGACTCGCTCACGGCTGACCTGCCCGAGCGGCTTCGCGGCGCGTCTTTTCGCGGAACATGATCCCTGACCAGTGACCCCGGCTGGGTTCGCGGCTGAAAACGTTAGGACTTATCGGAAGCGCCCCGGCGCACGTAAGCCCGAG
>PLGA01000314.1 GCA_003139735.1 Bryobacterales bacterium
CTTTCGAGGGTGGTCTGGTCGGAAGGCATGTGCCTGGAACCGCACCATTTCCAGGTACAGAACCGCTACTTCGAAGACGCCATTCAGTTCGCTACTTCGTCGCTCTGGTTTGCTTCCTACGGCCTGGCAGGCGTGGAACTCGACGCCGAGGCGCTCCGCAACGGAACCGTTTCGCTACTCCACGCGCGCGGGGTTTTCCGCGACGGTCTGCCCTTTCACATGCCGGAAAGCGATGCGCTGCCGGAGCCGCGAGCCATCGCCGACCTGTTTCCGCCCACCCGCGACGGCATCGTCGTCATGCTCGCGATCCCGCCGCGCAGACCGGGCGGCGTCAACTGCTCGCTAACGGAAGACGGGGCCGCGGAGGCCCGCTACACCGCCCAACCGCGCCTCCTGCACGATGAGAATACCGGCGCCGACGAACGCACGGTGCAGCTCGGCCGCAAGAACCTGCGCCTGTTGCTCGATACCGAACCGGCCGGCGACCTACTCGCGATGCCGATCGCGCGCGTGGTGCGGGATGGCGCCGGCCACTTTCTTTACGACGCCAATTTCATCCCGCCGGTGCTGCGTATATCCGCCTCCACCCGGCTCATGCTGCGCGTGCAGCGGCTCATCGAAATCCTGGACGACAAGAGCGCCGCCATCGGCGGCAACGCGCGCAACACGTCCGGCGGCTCCGCGGAGTTCTCCACTCGCCAGATCGCCAGCTTCTGGCTGCTGCATGCCGTAAACTCGGCCCTCACGCCGCTGCGTCACCAGCTCATCGCCAAGCGCGGCCATCCCGAAGAGCTGTTTGTCGAGATGTCGCGCCTGGCCGGCGCCCTGTGCACCTTCGCTCTCGATGCGCACCCGCGCGACCTGCCGCTGTACGATCACGACAACCTGAGCGATTGCTTCGACGCGCTTGACCGCCACATTCGCGCGCACCTGGAAATCATCGTCCCCACCAACTGCGTCTCGATTCCCCTCAAGCCCGCGGACGATTGCTACTGGGAAGGCGACATCACCGACCAGCGCTGCCTGGGCCGTTCGCGGTGGCTACTGGCCATCCGCGCCGGCATGGGGGATGCCGACCTGATGGTCAAAGCGCCGCAGCTCATCAAGGTCTGCAGCCCGGTCTTCGTGCGGGAACTGGTGAAACGCGCCCTCCCCGGACTCCCGCTGACTCATTTACCAACGCCTCCCCCGGCGGTTTCCGCCCAGGTGGAGACGCAATACTTCGGCCTTGGCAAAGACGGCCCCTGCTGGGAGCACATGAACAAGACGCGCAAGGTGGGAGTGTACGTTCCCGGCGAGTTTCGCGATCCCGAAATTGAGATTCTAGTCGTGCTGGAAAGCTAATATGTCCCCTTCAGTCGCCACCCGCAGGCCGGAAAACCTGCCGCTCATTTTCCAGGAAGTCTTCACCGCCATCGAACGGCTGCGCTCGGGCCGCCAGGCTGTCTCCGATTCGCAGGCCTTCCGCCATCACACCCGCGAGGCCCTCCAGACCGCCGCCAACCAGGCGCTGGCCGCCGGCTATCCCTCCGAGGACGTCAAGTTCGCCACCTTTGCCACGGTGGCCTTTCTGGACGAATCCGTGCTCAATTCGCGGAACCCCGTTTTCACCGGCTGGCTCAGCAAGCCGCTGCAGGAGGAGCTGTTCGGCACTCACATCGCGGGCGAGGTTTTCTTTCAGCACTTGCAACAACTCCTCGGCCGAAACGATTCCCCCGACCTGGCGGATGTGCTGGAAGTCCACTATCTCTGCCTGCTGCTCGGTTTTGGCGGGCGCTACAGCGTGGGCAATCGCGGAGAGCTGGCGCAAGTCATGAGCCTCACCGGGGAAAAGATCCGCCGCATCCGCGGCCCGCTCGGACCGCTTTCGCCGGCTTCCATGTTCCCCCAGGAAAGCGTGCGCAGCCGCTCGGACCCGCTGGCGCGAAAGCTGGGCTACGTTGCCCTGGCGTGCGCGGTATTGATGTTGCTGCTGTTCGGCGGCTATGCCTTGGCCTTGAGTTCGGGAGTGTCGGCGATTCAGAAGATCGCCGCGCAGGGGTGAAAAGGAGATCCACATGACCACTCTCTTCATTTTGCTCGCGGTTGTGGTGGTGGTTCTTATCGTCCTGGTGATTCTCTTCTACCTGAGGAAGAAGAAAGCCAAGGCCGCCGCGGATCGGGCTGGACAGCCGGCGGCGCCGGGAGCGGATGAGATTGCGCTGCTGGCGCGCGCGGCCGAGGCCAAGCTTTCCGCTTCCAAGATCGAACACGGCGCCAAGATCGGCGACCTCCCGGTTTATATTCTGATGGGCGAATCCGGCGGCGCCAAAACCAGCGTCATGCTCCACTGCGGTCTCGATCCGGAATTGCTGGCCGGCCAAGTCTATCAGAACGCCGATGTGGCCCCGACGCGCGCCGCCAACCTCTGGTTCTCGCGTCGCTCCATCTTCGCCGAGGCGGGCGGCAAGTTGTTGGCGGAGAGCGCCCAGTGGAGCTGCTTCGTACGCGCCATGCGCCCGCGCTCCTCGGTATTCCGCAAAGGCGGGCAGGCGCCGCGCGCGGCGGTGGTCTCGGTCGATTGCGAGACCTTCACGCTAGCCGGCGCGCAGGAAGCTCTGGCGAACGCCGCCCGCACCTTGCGCGCCCGTCTGGGCGAGATCTCCCAGGCGCTCGGCATCAATCTCCCGGTCTATGTACTATTCACCAAAATAGACCGCCTGCCGTTCTTCACCGAGTACGTGCGCAATTTCAGCGATGACGAAGCCACGCAGGTGCTCGGCGCGACTCTCCCGCTATTCGCCGGCCGCGCCGAGGGAGTGTACGCCGAAGAGGAGACCGCGCGCCTGACCGCCGCCTTCGAGGGGCTGTTCCGTTCGCTGGCGGACGCGCGGCCGCAGTTCCTGACGCGCGAAACCGACCCCGCGAAGTCCCCCGCCACCTACGAGTTTCCCCGCGAGTTTCGCAAGATTCGTCCCGCCGCCGTTCAGTTCCTGGTGGATCTATGCCGGCCCAGCCAGTTGAGCGTGGGGCCGATGTTGCGCGGGTTCTACTTCACCGGCGTGCGACCGATCATCGTCAACGAAACCGCTCCGGTCGCCGCGGCGGCGCCGCCCCAGGCGGGCGGCTACGGATCGGTTGCCGGCGCCACTGGCATTTTCACGGCCGGCGGGCGAGCGCAAGCCGCCGCGGCCCCGCCGCCGCAGGTGGGCGGCGCGCGCAAGGTTCCGCAGTGGCTTTTTCTCAGCCGCTTGTTCAACGATATTCTGCTCTCCGACCGGACCGCGATGGGCGCCAGCGGCGCCAGCACCCGGACGAATTTCGCGCGGCGCATGCTGTTTCTGGCGGCGGCGGCGCTGTGCCTGCTGCTGTCGATCCTGTTTACGGTTTCGTTCTTCAAGAACCGCGGGCTTGAGACGCGCGTGCGCACGGCGGCCGAGAGCCTCGCGGCCGCCGGCCCGGCTGGCGTGAATCTGGCGCCGGCCGACAGCCTGCGGAAACTGGAGACGCTCCGCCAGTCGCTCGAGTCGCTGATCGAATACCGGCGTGACGGCGCGCCGATCTTTTACCGCATGGGCCTTTACGCCGGGAACAGTCTCTATCCCGAGGCGTGGCGCATCTATTTCGACCGCTTCCGCCAGTTGCTGTTCCTGCAAACACAGAACGCCGTGCTGCAGGCGTTGCGCGGCCTTCCGGCGACTCCCGGACCGGAGTACGGACCTACCTACGATGCGCTGAAAGCCTACCTCATCACCACGTCCTACCACGAGCACAGCAGCCGGCAGTTTCTTTCGCCGGTTCTGATGAAGTGGTGGGCCAACGATCGCACGGTGGATCCGGAGCGCCAGCAACTCGCCCAGAAGCAATTCGATTTCTACTCCGACGCGCTCAAGGGCCAGAATCCATACGCGAAGGACAATGACGCCGGCGCGATCGACAGAGCGCGCCGCTATCTAGCCCAATTCGCCGGCGCGGAGCGCGTCTACGCGTTCATGCTATCGGAGGCCGGGAAGACCAACCCGCCCATCAACTTCAACCGCCAGTTCGCCGGATCGGCCGAAGTGGTGCTGGAGCCGGTGGAGGTGCCTGGCGCATTTTCCAAAGGCGGCTGGGAGTTCATGAAAGACGCCATTAAGAACGCCGACCGGTACTTCAGCGGCGAGCAGTGGGTTCTGGGCGAACAAGCATCCGCCAACATCGATCTCGTCAAGCTGGAGCAGGATTTGCGCGCCCGCTACAACGCCGACTTTATCGAGCACTGGCGCAACTACATCAAGTCGGCTTCGGTGGTGCGCTACGCCGGTCTGGCGGACGCTTCGCAGAAGTTGATGAAGCTATCCGGCAACCGGTCGCCGCTGCTCGAGCTGTTCGCGCTGGCATCGCAAAATACGGCGGTGGACGATCCGGCAGTGGCGCAGGTCTTTCAGCCGGTGCAGACGGTGGTCCCGCCGGGCAGCACGGACCGATTCATCCTGCCGCCCAACCAGAACTACGTCAATGCGCTGGTGACGCTGCAAGCCTCGATCGAGGCGATCGCCGGCCAGGGCGGATCCCCCAGCGACGCGGCGGCCGCTCCCACTCTCACCAACGCCACCCAAGCCAAGGTAACCACCCGCCAGATGGCGCAGGCCTTCCGCATCGATTCGGAAGGCCATATCGAGAGCGAAGTGCAGACGCTGCTCGAAGACCCCATCGTTTACGTGGAGGGCATGTTGCGCGCGCTCGGCCCGGCGGAGCTGAATGCCAAAGGCAAGTCGCTGTGCGGTCAGTTCCGGGCGGTGCTGGACAAGTTTCCCTTCAAGCCCGACGCCAAGGTGGAGGCCAGCGTCGCCGAAGTCAACGGCCTCCTGCGCAAGCCCGATGGTTCTCTCTGGAGCTTCTACGATCAGAACCTGCAAAAGCTGTTGGTCAAACAGGGATCGCAGTACGCGGCCGGCCCCACGGGGGGCGTGAACCCGGCGTTCCTCACCTTCTTCAACGCGGCCGCGCAATTCTCCGATGCGATCTACGCCGACGGTTCGCAAGATCCGCATTTTACCTACACGTTGACGCCCGAGCCCTCCGATGGCATCCAGAAGGTGGACCTGTCGATCGACGGGCAGAGCCTCAGCTACTCGGGCGCGGGCGCCCCGAAGCGGTTCACCTGGCAAGCGGCAGGCGCGCACAGCGTGAAGGCCGAGTATTCGCAGGGCGGACCGGACAACGCCTTTTTCGAGCGCGACGGCCCGTGGGCCATCTTCCACTTCTTCGACGATGCCGACCACCGCACGCCGTCCGGCGCCGGTCAAACCATGGAATTCGTTATGACCCAGCGCAACCAGCCCTTGATGTCCAACGGCAAACCGGTCGTCGTCCGCCTCGGACTCGATATGGCCGGCGCGCCGGCGGTCTTCCAGCCCGGCTTTTTCAGCCGCTTCGCCTGTGTAGCGGACGTCGCGCGGTAGGGAGTAGTTTTTGCGCCGGCGGATGCCCGCAAGAAAGCGGGCATGGCAGGCCGGAGGCCCACACCACAGAAGGGGAGTATTTATGTCCGAACGCATCTCAAGAGCCTCGGTCAACCTGGATGTCGGCGCGGAAGCGCAGCCCATTCGAAGCGCTCCGGAGGCCGAAACGCCGTTTCGTATCCTGGTCCTCGGGGATTTCAGCGGGCGCGGGCTTCGCGGCGAACGGGCCCCCATTGCCGGGGGCCGTCCGAAGGCAGTGGACTGCGACAACTTCGACGACGTGCTCTCGTCGCTTTCGCCGTCCCTTCGTTTGCCGCAGGCGGCCCTCGGCTTCCGCGCGCTCGACGACTTTCATCCCGACAGCATCTATCGGCGCGCCGATCTTTTCCAGAAGCTTGCGGACCTCGGCAATCGCCCCGCGCCCGCTCCGGCGGCGGCTCCGGTAAATCCCCGGCCCGTTGCACCCGTGGCTCCGGCGTCGGGCCGAAGTCTCCTGGACAGCATGATGGACCAGGCCGACGACGGGCCGGCTTCCCGGGCGGCGGCGGAACGCGACCCGCTCGCGGCATTCCTCATGCGCGCGGTCGAGCCTCACTTGGCGCCGCGTGAGGATCCCCGGCAACTGGAATGGGCCTCGCGCGTGAATGACGCCGCGGGCCAACAGATGCGCGCCATCCTCCACGACCCGCATTTCCAATCGCTCGAAGCCGCCTGGCGCGCGCTTGCCATGCTGATCGCCCGGCTCCAACCGGACGCCGAGCTTAAGATCTACGTGTTCGACGCCACGCTGGAAGAATTGATGGCGGGGGCCCCCTCGCTCGAACCTTGCTTCGGCGGCTTCGACGACCCCTGGGCGCTGATCGTGGGCAATTTCGTATTCGGACAGACCGCCGAGGATGCCGCCCGCCTTCGCTCGCTGGGACGCCTTGCCGCCCGGTTAGGCGCGCCGTTCCTGGCCGAAGCCGAGCCGCCTTCCGATCCCGAACCCGGCGCGCATTGGCGGGAACTGGTCCGGTCTCCGGAGGCCCGCTGGATCGGCCTCGCCTTGCCGAGATTCCTTCTGCGCCTGCCCTATGGCAAGGACACTTCACCGGCCGAGCAGTTCGATTTTGAAGAGATGCCGGAGAGCGTCCACGCCAGCTATTTGTGGGGCAATCCGGCCTTCTTTTGCGCCTGCGTCCTGGGCCTGGCCTTTCGCAGCGAGGGCTGGGCGCTGCGCCCCGCGCTCCATCGCCAGACTGGAGGACTGCCGCAGCACATTTACCGCGTGGATGGCGAATCCGTCGCCAAACCTTGCGCCGAAGCGCTCCTCACGGATGCCGATGCCGAGTTTATTTTGTCCAACGGGTTCATGCCGCTCCTTTCCATGAAGGACCAGGATTCCGTCCTCCTGCTGCGCATGCAGTCCATCGCCGATCCCCCCGCGGCTCTGTCCGGAAGGTGGGGCCGCGGCTAGCTGATTCCGCTTGTGTCCGGAGCCGGGTAGAGCATGATATTCATTAGGTGGTAGCGCGTCCTGACAGCTGCCTTCCTGCAGCGCCCCGAGCGCTTCGTCCGCAAACCACCGCGGCCCGCGCCGCTCCCGGCCGCCGTTTGGATCAGCCCTCCCAAATCCGGTCCGCCGGGAGCCGTCGGATTCTGGGGAAAGTCGTGGCACTGTGACGGTTGACTCCGGGGCCGCACTGCCATATGTTAGACCTGATGGAGGCAAATATGTTTCGCCGGTTACTTCCCGCATGTTTCGTTCTGCTTGCCTTGGCCGCTGCGGCTCAGGCACAGCCGTCCCAGCCCCAGCAGCCGAAGAGGCGCGTGGCGGTGATGAACTTCGACTACGCAACGGTTACGACTTACGTCCAGCAGGTCTTCGGTACCAACCAGGACATCGGTAAGGGTATTGCCGACATGCTGGTGGACAAACTGGTCAACGACGGCCAGTACTCGGTGATCGAGCGCAAGGAACTCGATAAGATTCTGGCCGAGCAGAACTTTTCCAATAGCGACCGCGCCGACGCCAACTCGGCCGCCAAGATCGCCCGCATCCTGGGCGTGCAGTCCATCATTATCGGCAGCATTACGCAGTTCGGCCGCGACGATAAGAGCACCGGGGTCGGCGGCGGCGCGCTGGGCGGCGTAACCGGCCGCTTCGGCATTGGAGGCGTGAAGAAGTCGGAGGCCAACGCGGTGGTGCAGATTACGGCGCGCATGATCGACACCAACACGGCCGAGATTCTGGCTTCTTGCACCGCCAAAGGCGAATCGACGCGCAAAGGCACCAGCCTGCTGGGCGCCGGCGGCGGTAGTGGGTCGGAAGGGGGCGGCGGCGTCGACATGAAATCGAGCAATTTCGGCGCCACCATCATCGGCGAAGCCACCACCAAGGCGGTAAACGAACTCGGCGCCCAGTTGGATGCCAAGGCCTCTACCCTGGCCGTCGTGGCCGTGCACATCAGCGCCATGGTGGCGGATGCCGAGCCCGATGGAACGGTGATCATCAACGTCGGGTCGAGAAACGGCGTCAAAGTCGGCGACATCCTGAACATCACCCGCAAGGTGCGCGAAGTGAAGGATCCCGACACCGGCAAGGTGCTACGCAGCATTGAAGATCCAGTGGGCAGCCTCACCATTACGCAGGTGGATGAAAACTCCGCCACCGGCAAGTTCTCCGGCGCGGGCGCACCCCAGGTTAAAGATACCGTCTCCAACAGGTGACGCCATGGACCACGAGATCGGCTCCCGGGTTGGCGACTACGAAGTGATCGCGGTGTTGGGCGCGGGCGGAATGGGCTGCGTCTACAAGGTGCGGAACGTCATATCCGACCGCGTGGAAGCCATGAAAGTCCTGCTGCCGAACCTCGAAGGAGATCCGGAGCTGGCCGACAGGTTCATGCGGGAAATCAAGGTGCAAGCCAGCCTCGACCACCCCAACATCGCTGCCCTGCACACCGCGCTGCGCATCGATAACCAGCTCCTCATGCTGATGGAGTACGTCGAAGGAACAACCATCGAGACGCTCCTCCAATCCGGGCCTCTTCCGCTCGAACAAGCGGTGGATTACATCGCCCAGGTGCTTTCGGCCCTGTCCTATGCCCACGCGCGCGGCGTGGTGCATCGCGACCTGAAGCCGCCGAATATGATGGTCACTCCCGGCGGCGCGGTCAAGCTCATGGATTTCGGCATCGCCAAGATGACGGCGGATCAAAAGCTGACCCGCACCGGCTGCACGGTGGGATCGCTTTACTACATGTCGCCCGAACAAATCAAAGGGGCCCTCGATATCGATCCCCGCTCCGACCTGTATTCGCTCGGCGTGTCGTTTTATGAGATGGTGACGGGCGCGCGGCCGTTCCAGGGCGATAGCGAATTCTCCATCATGTCGGCGCACCTGCAAACCAATCCGCCGCCGCCCATCCAGTTAGCCCCCAACATGCCTCCGGCCTTGAGCGATCTCATTATCATGTCGCTCGAAAAGGATCCCGCGCGGCGGTTCCAGACGGCGGAAGCCTTTCGGAACGCCTTGATCGGCCTGACGCATCCAGCGCCAAGGGCCGCCGCCGCCGTGGCGGCCTCAAGACCCGCGCCGCAGGCTTCTCCCGCCCCTCCTCCAGCGGTGGGCGCGGCGCCGAAGCCTGTCTTGGCCGCCACGCTGGCCGAGCCCGCGGCGCCGCGCAGCCGGCGCGGCCTGTACATGGCGCTCGGAGCGCTGGTGGTCGTCGCCGTGCTGATTGCCGCAGCCACCGAGATTCCCAAATTCCGCCGCGCATCGGCCGAAAATGCGCCGGTTCGATCCGCGGTATCCCCCGCGCCTGGCGCCGAGCAGTCTCGCCCTCCCGCCCTGCCGTCTGCACCGGTGGTGGCTAGTCCGCCGGCGAAAGTCGGCGCCCCTGCCGGGATCCCGGCTCGAAAGCAACAGGCCCAGGCATCGTCCGGAGTTCTTCAGCCCCCACTANNCCCCGCCGCAGCAGACGCCGCCGCCGGCCGTGCAGTCCGTTCCACAGGCCCCCGCCGCCGCGCCCGACAATGCGGAACTCGATAAACTCAAGGAGCAACTGAACCTGCTGGATATCCGCGCCGGAGCCTGCAGAACGGGCATCGAAAATCTCCGCCGCGCGCAGGCAAGCTCCGGACTGGGACTGAGGGCCGATATCGCCGCATCCGCCCAGCGCGTAGACTACTATCTCAATGAAACCGAGTCCGCGCTGCAACGGAAAGATGTCGCCGCGGGGAAGAAAAACCTCGACTCCGCCGAACGCGAGGTTTCCAAACTCGAAAGCTTCCTGGGCAGGTAATTATGCCGTGACCGGAGGCACCATCGTCTTCAGGAATTCGTGCGCCAGATGGAAGCCGCGCTTGAATTGCGGGGTGAAATCGGCCCCCTGGTAATTCGGATAGTAGAACTCGTCTTCGTTCTCGATGTTCATGG
>PLGA01000055.1:0-2612 GCA_003139735.1 Bryobacterales bacterium
CGCGCTCAGGGCACGAGAACTGCCGCGCCTTCGAAGCGCCCGGCGCGGAGATCGGCGAGGGCTTGATTGGCCTGGTTCAGCGGATAGCGCGTGGTCTTGGTGACAATGCCGATTTCCGGCGCCAGGCGCAGGAAATCGATGCCATCCTGTCGCGTGAGATTGGCAACCGATACGAGCTGCCGCTCTTCCCATAGCAGCCGGTAGGGGAAGCTCGGGATGTCGCTCATGTGGATGCCAGCGCAAACGACGCGACCGCCTTTGCGGACCGCCTTCAGCGCCAGCGGCACGAGCTCGCCAACGGTCGCAAAGATGATCGCCGCATCGAGTGGTTGGGGCGGCATCTCGTTTGATCCGCCAGCCCACGTCGCGCCGAGGCTCCGGGCGAACGCTTGCGTAGCCGCATCTCCCGACCGCGTGAAGGCGAACACGGATCGCCCCTGCCACCTGGCAGCCTGCGCGACGATATGGGCGGCGGCACCAAAGCCGTAGAGCCCAATCTTTTTGCCTTCGCCAGCGATCACCAGCGAACGCCAGCCGATGAGGCCGGCGCAGAGCAAAGGGGCGAGCGCCACGTCGCTGCCGGCCTCGCCGAGCGGGAACGCAAAGCGCGCATCGGCGATCGTCGCCGTCGCGAAGCCGCCATCGCGAGTAAACCCGGTGAAGAGCGGGTGATCGCAGAGATTTTCCTGGCCGCCCGCGCAATAGGGACAGACACCGCAGGTGTGGCCAAGCCACGGAACCCCAATGCGCTCACCCACCCGCAGGCCCTCGACGCCAGCCCCGATCTCGTCGATCCGTCCAACGATCTCATGGCCTGGGATGATCGGCAGCTTCGGGTTCGGCAACTCGCCATCGACGACATGCAGGTCCGTGCGGCATACGCCGCAGGCGGCCACCTTTAATCGGACTTCGCCTGGCCCGGGTTTCCGATCGGCGAGTACTGTCCATTCAAGAGCGGTACCAAGCTTCTTCAGCACCATTGCATGCATAGTGTTCTCCGTTTCTGAGGGGGGCCCTCCGCCAGTGTGAGACGAACGAGCACCAGTCCGCGGCAAATAAATTCATTTCTGGCCATAGAGGGAGCGGAATACTCTTGGCAGCAGCTCTGGCAGATCTTCTGCAATAAGGCCGGGCCCGAACTCGGTGGCCGCAGCACCGTGCAGCCATACCGCAGCGGCGGCGGCAAGGAACGGCTCCATGCTTTGCGCCAGGAGTCCCAGCACGATTCCGCTCAGAACATCGCCTGATCCTGCGGTGGCCAATGTCGGCGGCGCGTTGCTGTTGATAACCGCACGACCATCCGGGGACGTGATCACCGTGTCGCTGCCTTTAAGGACGATAATGGCGCCACTGCGGCGGGCAGCAACACGCGTGCGGGTAAGCTTGTCGCCGTTCGGGTCGAACAGGCGATGGAATTCGCCGTCATGCGGCGTAAGAACACAAGGCCCGGTGATCGCCCGGTCAAGTGTAGGGGGATCGTCGGCGAAGGCCGTGAGCGCATCGGCGTCGAGCAACGTGGGGCGACCGGTCCCCAGCATGGCGAGCGCGCGGGTGCGGGTCTCTTCGCCGGTTCCAGCACCCGGCCCGATCAGGAACGCGGTGTAACGGTTATCGTCCAGCAGGCGGCCAAAATCTTCCGGCGTCGCCAGCGGTTGAACCATAATGCTGGTCAACGCCGCCGCATAAACGGGCAGAGCAATCGGGGCCACCGCGATGGTCGTCAGCCCAGCGCCGGCGCGCGCCGCAGCGCGTGCCGCCATTCGGGCGGCACCGGTCATCGGGTAGCCCCCCGAGATGAGCGCGTGGCCACGGGTATATTTGTTGCCGTCGTCATGAAGCTGAGGCAGTGCCGCAATCCACAGGCGCGGATCATTCTCGAACGTGTCTGGGGAAATCTGATCAAGCACCGAATTCGGAATACCGATGTCGGCGACGACCACCTCGCCGCATAGCAGTCGGCCTGGCAACAACAAGTGGCCGGGTTTCTTGCGAAAGAAAGTGATGGTCAGAGCCACCGCGACAGCGCCCAAAGCTTCGCCGGTATCGCCCATCAGACCACTGGGAACATCTATGGCAACGATTGGTAATTTTCGGTGGGCAGCGGCAGCCAAAGTTTCCAAGGATGATCCGTCTAGTGCGCGACTGAGTCCGGCACCGAAAATCGCATCCACGACCAGTTCCGCTCCTTCGAGCACGCCGGGCGTCAGCGGCTCGACGGTCCCGCGCCACAATTCAGCGTGATGACGCGCAGCCCCCACCAGATGGTCGCGCGGTCCGAACAGCGCAATGCGAACCGGCCAACCAGTTTCGGAGAGATGCCGGGCCGCAACGAAACCGTCGCCACCATTATTCCCTGGCCCACAAAGCACTATTATAGGGCGCGCAGACCAGCGCTGCTCAATCGCCTTCGCGACGGCCTTGCCAGCATTCTCCATCAGTTCGGTGGCCGGCGTGCCAGTGGCGACGGTGAGACGGTCCGCCTCGCCCATCCGCTTGACATCGAGTAACGCTGTCTGGTTGTCCATAACCTCTCACCCCACGGCAACGCCCAGAATGCGGCCGATCAGGGCGGTCACGGCCATTGCCAAAGCGCCGCCGAGGGTAACGCGCAA
>PLGA01000055.1:2659-4024 GCA_003139735.1 Bryobacterales bacterium
GACGAGAAGAGCGACAATCGGAATCACGGCAAAGAATGCAAAGCTTGCGGCGGATATCCATGCCGCTTGTAGCGGGCGTGCGAGCGCTGCCTGGTCGATCCCAAGCTCATCGCGCATATGTGCGCCGAGCCGATCATGCGCGCTAAGTTGCTCCGCGACTTTCATCGCAAGATCCTTTTCAAGGCCTCGCTTCACGTAGATCATCGCCAACTCCTCCAATTCGGCTTGCGGCTCCGCCGCCAGCTCTCCCTTTTCACGCCCGACGTCCGCCTGCTCCGCGTCGCGTTGCGAGCTCACCGAAACATATTCGCCTACGGCCATCGACATCGCCCCTGCAACAAGGCCCGCCACTCCGGCAACCAGGATAGCTTGCTTCGACGCGGAGGCAGCTGCGACACCAATCATGAGGCTTGCGGTTGATACGATGGCATCGTCTGACCCAAGCACAGCGGCGCGCAACCAGCCCACGCGTCCGCTTCGGTGCATTTCCGCTTGGGCCGTAGCAAGGGCAGGTTTCATTTTCATGTCCGAGGATGCATGATCGCGATTACGGTGCGGTGGATTGTGTGAGGATCTTACTCCACGCACTGAGTTGTTTGCTGGCGATAGCGCTCATAGGGTCGCTGGAGTGGGCTTTCGCAGGTCAGCTTCAACATTGATGGCGACATCCACGTTGTTGCCGATTACGCCTTGATCCGCCGCGATGTCAAAGTCACGCCGATCCAGCGTGAGCGTGGCCTCCCAACCGGAGATCGCTGCCCCGTTAATGTCTCGGCCAAAGCCCAGCGACTTGACCTTGAGCACGACTTCCTTCGGCACGTTCTTCAGGGTAAGTGTGCCGGTAACGGCGAAGGTGTCCCCAGCAGTGTTTTCCCAGGTCTTGCTCTTGAAGGTCATCGCCGGGAATTTCGCGGCGGCGAAGAAATTGGTGGAGCGCAGGTCATTGTCGCGCATCTTCGTGTTCGTGGTGATGCTGGCCACTTCGATGACCGCCTCGACCTTGCTCTTTTCCAGGTGGTCGCGATCCACCACGACCGTGCCTTTTACCGCGCTGAAATAGCCCGGCACTTTGGTGAAGAAGTGCGAGACGCTGAAGCCGACCCAAGTATGCACGGGGTCAATGTCGTAAGTTTCAACGGCGGCGTTGGCGGAGGCAAACGAGCCGAGGGTAACGCTGGCGACAATCAGGGAGAGTATGGAATGTTTCGTGGGAATTTGCTTTCGAGGTTGAATTGTGATTTCGGGTAGGCCTATCGCTCAAGCTGCCAGCCCCAATTTTAACTTGGGGAAATCAGCGCCGCGCGAAACCGATTCCCACGCCTTGAATTCCTTGCCGAGCGCTTCGAGCTTGGCCGTTGCACCTTC
>PLGA01000071.1 GCA_003139735.1 Bryobacterales bacterium
GACGTGCAGCCAGTAGTCGTCCGAATTGGCGATGCGCTCGAATTCCAGCAGCTTGCCGACCCCGTCCACGTGTCCCTGCACCATGTGCCCGCCCATGCGTCCATCGGCCCGGAGCGGCAATTCCAGGTTTACCAGCGCCCCTTCGGTGATGCGGGAGAGCGAAGTGCGCACCCAGGTTTCCGGCGCCAGGTCGGCCGCAAAAGAGGTCGGAGTGATGGCGAGGGCGGTAAGGCAAACGCCGCTTACGGCACAGCTATCGCCGGTCTTCAACTGCTTCGGCGTGCTCTGGCCGTCAATGACGATGCGGCGATTTTCGCCCTTCTGCTCGATGCGGGCGATGCGGCCGACTTCTTCGACAATTCCAGTGAACATAAAATCTCCAAGAATGGCAAAGAGAAATTATAGCCGCCAGTTCGAGCCGGAGGTGTGACCCACAACACACGTCATGCCGCCGGGCAAGAACGTTACTCCGGGTGGTTCTCGCGCACCCTCGCTCCCGCGCCAGCCGGTCGAGAAAAACATTCCGCTGACGCGTACGGATCGCGGAGATAGCCTTCGACGGCAAAATCCTCCCCGTAGCGGTGCAGGGAAAGGTCGCGGAGCTGCGCGGCTTCGGCGATCGCGCCAAAGCCTTCGCCGCTCACGAAACTGACGGAAGTGCCGCCGCCAAGTATTTTCGGCGCATAGAAGAGAAAAATTTTGTCGACCGCGCCAGCCTTCAGGAACGCCCAATTCACCCTTGCTCCACCTTCGACCAAAAGGCTCGTGATCTGCATTTTCCCGAGCCAGTCGAGCCCGCATTGCAGGTCGGGGAAGCGCTTCTCCGGAGCTGACGGAATCTGCTCAACGCGCACCCCGCGCGCTTCCAGCGCGTGTTTTTTTTCGTCTTTTTTTGCATCGGCGGCATCGAGGCAAAACACGACCAGGTCATCGGCCGCGCTGGCGACGATGCGGGAATCGATGGGAATTCGCAAGTGCGAATCGAGAATGACGCGCAGCAAAGGCCGCCGTCGTGGAAGTTCGCTGCGGTCGGTCAGCTCAGGGTCGTCGGCGAGGACCGTGCCGATGCCGGCCAGGATCGCGTCGGACGCGTGCCGCAGCCGGTGTACCTGGCGCAGCGCCGACGCTCCCGTAATGTAGGTTGTAGAACCTTTGCCGGCGGCGGGGTTGAGCGGCGCAACCGCGATCTTGCCGTCGAGCGTCATCGCCGACTTCAGGGTGACAAACGGCGCGCCGCTGCGGATGAAATGCGTGAACGCTTCGTTGAGTTTGCGCGCTTCGAACTCCAGGACGCCCTCGCTGACTTCGACTCCCGCGTGGCGAAGCTGCTCGAATCCCTTGCCGCCAACCAGCGGATTGGGATCGCGCATGGCCGCCACTACGCGTCCAACTCCCGCCGCCAGGATCGCCTCCGTACACGGCCCGGTTCGCCCGCTATGGCAGCAAGGCTCGAGATTCAGGTAGAGAGTGTTGCCGCGCGCCAGCGGCCCGGCTTCTTCCAAGGCGAGCACTTCGGCATGCTTGCGTTTGGCGTACTGATGAACTCCGCGCCCGACGATGCGGCCGCGCTCGTCGACTACGATGGCCCCGACGCAAGGATTGGGCGAGGCCAGCCCCACACCCTGGCGCGCCAGCTCAAGCGCCTGGGTCATGAAGTNNGTTCGTCTGCGGTGCGTCGTACCATAATCGTTTGCCCAGGGGATCGTTTGCCTTGGGGTCAATGCAATGGAAATTTATTTTGCGAAGAGCGATTCCACGAAGTCCTCGGCGCGGAACGGCAGCAGATCGCCTTGCTTCTCGCCTACGCCCACGTAGCGCACGGGGAGCCCCATTTCGCGCGAAATAGCGACCACAATTCCGCCCTTCGCGGTCCCGTCGAGCTTGGTCAGCACNNTGGTGGCGTCCATCACCAGCAGGGTTTCGTGCGGCGCGCCGGCGATGATGCGCTGTGCGGTTCGCCGCATCTTGTCGAGTTCCGACATCAGGTTCGCCTTGGTATGCAGGCGGCCGGCGGTGTCGACGATCACATAATCGACTTTGCGGGCGCGCGCGGCCTGCAGCGCGTCAAACAGCACCGCCGAGGGGTCGCCGCCCGGCTTGGTCTTGATCACTTCCGTCCCGGTGCGCTCGCCCCAGATTTCAAGTTGCTCGATGGCGGCGGCGCGGAAGGTGTCGGCCGCGCACAGCAGCACGCTCTTGCCTTGCGCGCGCAGGTTATGCGCCAGCTTGCCGATGGTGGTCGTCTTGCCTGTGCCGTTTACGCCCACCACGAGAATCACCTCGGGCTCGCCGTCAACGCTGTTGACGGGTTTTTCCGCCGCCGTAAGAATGCCGCGCAGCTCTTCCTTCAGAACCCGCTTCAACTCCTCGACGTCGCCAATCTGCTTGCGATCGACTTTTTCGCGCAGGCTCGCCAGCACCTGTCCGGTGGTGGCGGAGCCGAGATCGGCGGCCAGCAGAGTAGCTTCCAGGTCGTCGAGAGTCTCGCGGTCAATTTCCCTGCGAAAGCCGGCCACGTCCTCGATGCGCTCCGTCAGGTTCTCGCGGGTGCGCGCGACGGCCTGCTTCATGCGCTCAAAAAACGAGGGCTTTTCTTCCGTATTGCCAAATAAGGTCTGGATCATCGCAAACGCACATTATACGGGACGCGGTGGCAATGCCGTCAGGAAGCGGTCTCAGTACAGCTTCACTTCGGTCGTGAACGGACGCGTCATCAACTCGTGAATCGCCTCGCGCGGCGATTTGCCTTCGTGGAGCAGGGCGTAGGTCTGCTCCGTGATCGGCATCTCCAGTTGGTATTTGAGCGCCAGTCCGACGGCGGCGTCGGTGGTAAGCACGCCTTCGGCCACCATGCCGTGCATGCTGCCGACAATCTCGCTGAGCTTTCGTCCCTTGCCGAGTTCCACGCCCACGCTGCGATTGCGCGAGAGGCTGCCGGTACAGGTCAGCACCAGGTCTCCGAGGCCGGCGAGCCCGGCCATGGTCTCCGACTGCCCTCCGCACGCCACCACCAGGCGGGTCATCTCCGCTAAACCGCGGGTGATGAGCGCGGCGGCGGTGTTGTGGCCGAGCCCGAGTCCGTCCACCACGCCGGCGGCGATGGCGATGACGTTTTT
>PLGA01000175.1 GCA_003139735.1 Bryobacterales bacterium
ATCCAGGAGAGCAGCACGACAGCCACGAAATTCGCGCACAGAAAGGCCGCCATCAGAAGCAGCACGGTCGGCGTGCCCCACACGATGCGCAAGAACTCGCGTGTGGGGATTCGCTCCGCGTGGCGTCCGCCGCCCAGATCGGCTGCGCCCCGCGCGGGCTCCATCAGAAACCGTCTCAGGAACAGGCCGAGCGCCACGCCCAGCGCGCCGAAGACCAGGAAGCTCCATCGCCATCCGTACGCCTGGCCGATCAGGCCCGCGAAGGCCCCGCCCGCGATGGTTCCGATATAGACGCTGGTCTGATGGATGCCGAGGGCCCGCGAGCGCGTCTCCCCGCCATGATAATCGGAGATCAGCGACACCGAGCCGGGGAAGTACAACGACTCGCCGATCCCTTCGGACGCCCGGAAGAACAGCAGCCCGCCGAAATTGCGCGCCAGGGCCGTTGCCATGCAGATGGCGCTCCAGACGTGCAGCCCGCCCAGAATCGCCGACTTGCGCCGCACCCGGTCGACGATGTTCCCGGCGAACGGCGCGCAGAGCCCGTAGGCCCACGCGAACGAGGATCCCAGCAGGCCGAGCTGCGCCAGCGAAAGGTGAAACTCCTTTTCCAGCAGGGGGAAGACCGAAAAAATCGCTTGCCGGTCCGCGTAGTTGAAGAACGCGATCCACCACAGCATCCCCACCACGAGCCATTTGTAAGCGGGGCGGGCCGGGGCGCCCACGCTGCTGGTGGGTCCGCCTGCCTTCTTCCCCATTAGGGCTTGCCCGCCACTTCGAAATACCGTTTGACGCCCGCCTTGATGAAGGCGATTTCGGTAGGCGCCGCAAGGAACCGAAACCCCTGTTCCAGATAGCCTTTCACTTTGTGAGGGTCGAACGCCGTGCGCCCGACGCACTTCTTGTGCCGCCGGCCGGCTTCGAGAACCTTATCCACCGCCTCGCGCAGCTTGGGATGGTCCTGCTCGTTGCGCAGCCCCAGCGAAAACGAGAGATCGCTGGTGCCGATGAACAGCACGTCCAAACCCGGCGTCGCCGCGATCTCCTCGATGTTCTCCACCGCCCGGGCTTCTTCCACCATCGCGATCACGGTCACGTTTTCGTCCGCCGAATCGAAATAGCGGTCCGCATCCGGCCAGCCGAACCGCGCCAGGTCCGCGCCAGATCCGCGCCGCCCAAGCGGCGGATAGCGGCATCCGGCTACCGCCTGTCGCGCCAGCTCGGGCGTGCTGGTGAAGGGGAAAACCACGCCGCTCATTCCGGCATCGAGCACGCGCTTGGCCATCCACGGCTCATTCACCGGCACACGCGCGAACGGCAGCGCCGGCAAGCCCCGCGTGGCCAGCGCCATGTGGCGCAGCGTCTCCAGCGTGATGGGCGAGTGCTCCATTTCGATCCACAAAAAATCGAAGCCCAGGCTCGCGGTTTGCGCGGCGGCTTCCACGCTGCTGGTGGCGATCATGGCGCCGAATACCGGCAGCCCTTCGCGCAGTTTCTTCTTAACGGGACTTTCCCAAGGGATTGTGCTCATTTTTTGATCAGCCAGATTTCAGACACCTGGGCGCCGCGGCCGTTGCCGCCCAAACCGGGCTCCCGCGTCCAACTCAACTCCAGCTCGCCTTTCTCCGTGGCCTGCTTCGGAATATCGAACTCGATGGGTTTGACCGGCTGCGGCTTGGCCATCGGCGGATGGATTTCCACCGCGCCGTTAGCCACCAGTCGAATCTTCATGGAGGCGCTGTCGCCGGCGTACACTACGCGCACCTTATACTGCGCGTTGCGGTCGAGACCCTGGTAGCGCACGCGCAGCGGGTTCTCGAACAGCCCCTCCGCGTGCGTCCGCCAGGAAATGCGCTGGGCTCCGCCGCCGCCGAATCCCACCAGGGGACTAGCCCAGAAGGCCGGGTCCTTCTCGTATCCGAGCCCGGCCACCAGGTGCGGCTGCATCGAGGGGTCGCCCAAATCGTCGTAGAAGCCGCCCGGCCCCGGGTCCGTCCAGTTGACAATTTCGTCCACTATCTTCAGCCGCTCCGCTTCGTCCGCGGCCTGGCGCACCGCCGCAAATCTCTGGCGGAGCCACACGCGGTCGTTCAGCGGCGCATCTATCGTATCCAGATTGGCGCCGCGGTCCACCGAGATGGCCTGATAGCGCGGCACGCTCAACTGCATCCGTATGCTCTGGAAGAGGGCCTCGGCCAGCTCGAAAACGCGTGCGCGCCAGCCGGCCGCAGCCTCGTCCGTCGATGCGCGGCCCAGCGCTTCCTCGGCGCGAGTCACGGCCGCCAGCGCTCCCGTGGCCTTGGCGTTCCGCAGTTCGGCCATGGCCTTGGCTTCGGTCTCCGTTTCGGCAATCAGCCTGGCGCGCGTCGTGGCATCGTAATAAGCGCGATAGAGCGCCTGCTGGAAGCGCCAGTTCGCGCGCATCTGCGGCGAGGCGCCACGCTCCATCGCCTGGAACTGGCTGAGAGTCGTCGGTACGCCCTCGTTCTTCGCCAGCGGCCCGCGCCAGTCGCGCTCCAGCGCCAGCAGGCCCTGCGCGAAGCTCTCGGCGTAGCGCTCGCCGATGAAATACCGGCTGTAGTCGCGAAGAATGTCGGCGACGTTGGCATCGGGATCCCAACCCAGGCTGCTCCACACCATCTTATTCACGTCGTCGTTGCAACCCTCCGAATAGGCCAGGAAGCCGATGGTGTAGGGCTGCATCAAGTGAAAGATGTTGGCCTCGTCCACCGGGCGCGGATTGATCGACTCGCGCCCCTCGGTGAGCGCGTAGGCCACGTCCCAATCCGGCACGGGATATTGCGCCGAGCGGGAATGCGTGATATCGGGGTAGTGCCGTATGGGGTACCGCGCCGGGACGGCCGCGCGCAATTGCGGCAGGCTCATGCGCACCTGCGGCCCGTACACGACGCCGCTGAGCCAGGCGGGCGGCTGGTTTCTCAGGATGCCGAGAAACTGGTCCATCCAGGCCTGGTCGAAGCTCTGCGGCGAGACCCACATTTGCGCCTTGGGGTGATAGCGGTGGAGGACTTCGGTTTCCTTCTCGAGGAGCGCCAGCAAATACTTCGGCTCGGTGTGGCCCGGATCGCCGCCCGGCACGAACACGGCGTCGATGCGCGGCAGTTGGCGGAACACGTCACCCCACTCCTCTAAGGCCGCCTCGACGGTCTTGGGATCGGAGTAGTCCTTATCCATGGCGGGGTACCAGATCCACACGTCGAGGCCGTAGGAATCCGCGAGGCGCGACATTTCGACCATCATTTGCATGGGCGGGAGGGGGAAATGGGGGCTGTCGGCGTCGTCGTCGGAGCGCGGCGGAATCAGCTCGACCGAGTTCGCGCCGAACACCGCGAGATCGCGCATGTACTGTTCCCAGACTGGCACGCTCCAGCCGTCGTAGGAATTGGTTTTCGGCCGGTAGCCGAGCTGGTGACCGCGCAGCGCGTACTTGGGGGCCGTGGCCACCGCCAGATCGTCGGGCGTATCCACGGCGTCGCGCTCCATGCGCAAGCGGCGCAGCAATCCTCCTACGCCGAACAGCGTCCCGCGCGCGTCGTTTCCGACGACCAACACGACGCCATCCGTTACTTGAATCCGGTATCCTTCGGCGCCGGCCACCGCCGGAATCAATCGCGCGGCGAAGTTGCCGCCGAGCGCGCCGAGGCCGCTCTCACGGCACACCAGAATGGCCGGACGCGCGCCCGACCAGGTTTCGGCGACCGTCAGCCGGATGCGAGTGCGCCGGGCGATCTCGTCCACCAGCATGGCCGCCGCTTTCTTTTCCGGACCGGTCAGACCGGGCGGCGCCACGACCACCGCATTCTTCAGATCAAGCGCCGCGGCCGACGTAGCCAGCAGAAAGAACAGAGCGGGGCGGAGGTTGCGGCGCGCCATGACCTCTAATTATATGTTGCGGAGAAGCGCCGGATGCTGAACGCGGCCGATGGGCATTTGGTGGCGGCGGAGCGCATCTGATAAACTGAAGTATCCACGGCCAGGTAGCTCAGCTGGTAGAGCGCAGCCCTGAAAAGGCTGGCGTCGGCGGTTCNNCGATTCCGTCCCTGGCCACCACCAGCATTCGACACTTTTCGGAATCCGGCTGAACGCTGACGTTCCCCGATACCTTGTATACCGGACGCCCGTCTCGCTGGACGGGGGTCAAAACCAGCTTGCCGATGTGCTTGGCAAGCGCCTCCTTCGCGTGGCAGCCGTACTTGACGTAGCCCCGCTTTCCGCCGCCGGCGCAGATAACCATGCTGCCGCCGCACTCGCCACAGGCCAGTGTGCCGCTGAACAAATAGCTCTTTCCTCGCTCCGTCCGGGTCATGCCGCCCAATTGGTGCAACCGCTCGCCCGCGAGTTTACGCCGCTCTTCTACCGCTCGCCACAACTCCTCGGGGACGATGCGCCATGCGGGGACTTCAACCCGGCGCCACCCCGATTCTAACGTGGGGCGACTGATCTTCTTTCCCGTTTCCGGGTTGCGGTCCTTCTTGGTGCGGCCCCAGACGAATACGCCCCGGTAACGTTCGTTGCGCAGCATCTCGTGAATGGTGTACCGCGACCAATGACCCTTAGGGCCGGCCACCCCTCCGCGATTCAGTTGGATGGCGATGGCTCCCTGGCCCATCCCTCCGGTGTACATGGTGAAGATCCTATTGATGACCGCTGCCAGCGCGGGGTTGATCTCCAGCTTTACGCCCGAGACGGCGGGCCGACCGTACTTCCCGGTGCGGGTGGGGTCTTCAATCGGAACGTTGTCGTACCCGTAGATACGTCCGCCGGGGTTCAAGCCTTTCAACATCCGGCCTTCCTGTCCTCGGTGGACCTTGTCGCGGAGCGAATCGAGGAACTGTTCCGCGTGCATTCCTTGAAGCGCGAACATCTGCCGTCCGGTTGGCTGCGCCGAGTCGATGCCTTCCGCCACTGAGAGGACGTTGACGCCATGGTACTTGAGAATGTCGATGTTCCGTAGGAGATCGGGCAGGTCCCGCGAGAAACGGCCCGTATCGTAGATGAGCAGCGTATCGAATGATCTCTGCTTCCTCTTGGCCGCCTCCATCAGTCTCAAGAAGTTACTGCGGCCAGCCACCGATGCTCCCGAGATGGCGCGGTCCGCCACAACGTGTTCTTCGACGACGGACCACGCCTGCTGTTGGGCGTACTCTCGGCAGCGCCGCTCCTGGTCCTCAATGGACGCTTCCCGTTGCATGTCGCTGCTGTAACGGGTGTAGATCGCACATCGACGGCTCATCGCTCGCCACCCTTCTGCGGCCGCCCGCTCGAGAGTAAAATCCTCGATCTGTCGTGGCGCAGCTATGCTCAGTCCACATTTCGTACCCTCATGTCGGACTCAAATCCACCCGTGCTGGCGGTATACCGCCGAATCTCTCATCTGTTACCGCTGGAGTTTCGCGCGCAGGCTGAGCCATGCCTGATCTTTCCCCCCAGAGCCGAACAGGCGCGGTATCGCCGGAGTACATTCGTGGGCGGGACCGAAACTTTTAAGCAGAAGGCTGCTGCCGCGGGTCTTCAAGCCTGCCTGTCTGAGTAAGGTCGCTGCAGACCACGGGTTCGCACCATTTGTTATAGTGCTTTGTCGCACGATATAGCGACCGAGGATGCGCATGAGCACCGCCGACCGCCCGGCGCCCGCGCAGGAAGCGGTCTTTGCTCCTGGCCTGCGGGTCGAAATCCGTGACGCCGAGTGGGTCATCAAGAGAGCGGACCTGACCTCCAACGGTATCAGCATTGTGTTATCGACGCATGTCGAGGACTTGGCGGCGGCGATGTTGGCGAAGAAGCGAGAGCCGAAGCTGACGGACGGAAAGCGAAGATACCGGACGTTCGGGGATCGAATGCCGAAGCGTCGCGGCTAGCAGCCGTGCTCTTCCTTATGGCGCAAAAGGACTCCCCAGGCCCTGGCGCATTCGGCGCGCGCCGCTGCACACGTTTCGAGGGCCTTAGAGAAAACGCTGCCGCTTACTCCCCGGAGATTACGCGCAGCCTTAGACAGGGACCGCGCGGCAGCAGCGTATTCCCTTGCCAGTCGCTCCTTTTCCTCACAGATCACAACCTATTGTGGTGCGGAAATCGCCATTTTGCAAAGTAGATAATCACGGCTGACGGACCACTCCGAAACAGGCTATCTATCTATCGAACGGCTGCGCGACACGCTCGCCGACGGCCTCGAAGGCCGCCTCGATGCGCTGCCAGCGGGCGGCGGAGATTCCCTGGCAGTCGAATGCGGTCAAGGGCATGGAGTACGGTCACCTTGCCGGGCAAGCCGCCGAGGTCCCTTCCCTATTCCGCCATGGCGCCCGGCGCGCTCACAGCCGCCGCCTCCGCCATCGGCGGCGCCGCGGCCTGCCCGCCTTGCTCCCTCCCCGCAGCCGGCCGCCGCGGCGCCGCCTTCCTCCGGCCACGCGCCTTCCGCGGCGCGACCGCCGGCTTTGATTCCTGGGCCGCGCCTCAGGCCCGGTTTCGTCGCCGCGATGATCCGCGCCACGGCCCCTCGGGGCTGAGGCGGCGCTTCGTCCTGGCGGCGCTCGCAGGCGCTGGCGTCGCTGCCGGTTCAGCCTTGGCCTTCCGCGCAGCCGCCCATCCTTTCCTCTGCGCGGCGGCCACGCGCCGGCGCGCGGCGGGCGTGCGATGCGCTTCGGCGCTTCGCCGAGAGCAAACGTGACGGTCCCTTCGAAGCCCTGTGGCCCGGCGATGAGAACCCTGACGCCGCCGCTGCACGGGTCCGCGGCGATCCGGGCTTCGCACGGCTGCGCGAGGCGCTGGCCGGCAGCCTCCACGGCCCGCCGCGATCCCGCCTTGCGCCCTCCCCGCGGCCGAATCGCCGAAGTCGGCGCCGCCTTTGCCTTCCTCGCCGCCGCCCAGCGCTGCTTCGTCGCCGCGATGATCCGCGCACGCCCCCCGGGATCAGGCGGCGCTTCGCCCTGGCGGCCTTCGCAGGCGCTGGCGTCGCCGCCGCCTTGGCTTTCCGCGCACCCGCTGGCGATCCAGGCTTCGAACGGCT
>PLGA01000067.1 GCA_003139735.1 Bryobacterales bacterium
TGTCCTAATAAACTCCCGCTAGAATCACCAGCAGCAGGCCGCCGGGGCTGGTGGTCGGCTGGGTCGTAAAGAGGTGCTGGGCCATGGCCTGGGAATTCTCGACAAGAACGTCGGCGGGCGGGGTCCTCAGGTGCGCTGCAATCAGACCAGGCACGGGCGAGGTGGTCTGTGGGTCCGGCTCGATCTCGAATGATTTCGTGGGATCGCCAACGGTGGCGATGATCCGCTCCTTGATAAGCTGTCCGATGTCCGCGTCCATCGGGCTCTCGATCTCGCTGAGCACAGGCGCGGTGTTCTCACGGCGATGCGGCACCTCGTGGATGATGACGCGGCTGACCGTGAGCATCGCGAGATCGGCATGCATGGGCGTTCCGCTAATCTCCGGGAATTAAACTGTATCGTACATCCTGCGAGATGTCTTAGGCAACCAATTCGCGCGCGTATGATCTGCGCGGGAAGACCGTGATTCCTCCGTTAGTTGTCCCGTTCAGGGAGATTACTCCTGAGAAACGCTTTGACCTTATCGGGGCTGCCCCGGCGCGACGGCGTCCGGGGGGCGGTTGTTGGTGACCGCCGGGGCAGCTTCGATAAGGTCGTTTGAACGAAGCCGCTGGCGCATTCGCGGCTATGTATTTCGAATGGAATTTGCGAGGCGGCGGGGGTCGGGATAGTGGGTCTGGCTGGCGCGATGAAGGAGGCGGAGCCTTGGTTGGGGCGGTTGGATTTGGATGCGGAGGTCGTGGGTTGCGGTGCAGAAGCCTCGGAGAGATGCTCCAAACGGAGAAAGACACACGTCGAGCTTGCGCGCCGGAGCACGCTCATTGTCCGCGGCTGGGTGAAACTCACGAGCTGTCATCGAAGCTCCGCCGGGACGCCAACTTTGACAGGAGCTGGCCAGCCCGGAGCCTCTCGAGGACGTTCATGGGACCGCCGCAGCGCGGACAACGCCACAGGGGCGCTGCTGGGGGTGTCTGTAAACGTGGGCGCGGATGATCGCCGAGCAGTCGGCGGCGGAGCGGAAACAGTGCGCCGCGCCGCCGCGGAGCCAGGAACCCGAAGAAGCGGATGCGAATGAAACCTTTCGGTAGCACGTGGAGCAGGAACCGGCGCAGGAACTCGTTCGCCGATAGCGTCATTTTCCGCTGCTTGCCGCCGTGGGCGTAGTCCTTCCATCGGAACGTGACTTGACCGTCGGCAACATTGAGAATGCGGTGATTGGAAATGGCTACGCGATGGGTGTAGCGCGCCAGATACTGCAACAAATGCTCCGGTCCGCGGAACGGCGGCTTGACGTATACGACCCAGCTTTTACGAAACAGGGTTCGCAGGAACCCGCGAAACGCTTGGTCGGTTCGGATGGCTTGGAGCGCTCCAGGAAACTGAAGCGCACCCTGGCGGAATGCATGCTTCAAGGCGATGATCCGCGCGCGCCCCTTGGGGATCAGGCGGCGCTTCTTCCTGGCGGCCTTCGCCGGCACCGGCGTCGCCGCCGCCTTTGGTTTCCGGGCAGCCGCCCAGCGGTTCTTCTGCGCGACAGCCATGCGTCGGCGCGCGGCGGGATCAGGGTGCGCTTGGGCGCTTCATCGCGCGCGAACGCGACCGTCCTTTCGAAGCCCTGGGGCCAGTGATCAGCAAACGGACGCCGCCCCGGAACCGGTCCGCGGCGATCCAGGCTTCGTACGGCGGAGCGAGGCGCTGCCCGGCGGCCTCCACGGCCGCCTCGATGCGCTCCCGGCGGGCGGCGGAGATGCCCTTGGCAGGCGTGTGCGGTTAGGGGCATGAGGTGCGGTCACCTGGCCGACACGGACTTCCTGGGTGTTCGCTGGCGCGAAGGGGATTTCGCGACAGAAATCGGGTCTCATCGGGACAGCGTCCCAGGCTGGGTCTTTCCGAGTGGCGCAATCCATTCCTAATCCATACCCCTCACCCCCCCCAAGGTACAATTGTTTGAAACGTTATGCCCTTGGCTCGGGGAAGCCGCTTGGGTCCGTATGAGATCGTCGCGCCCATCGGCGAAGGCGGCATGGGCGAAGTGTACAAGGCGCGAGACACGCGCCTGGACCGCGTGGTCGCGATCAAGGTTTCGCACGCCAGATTCTCCGAACGCTTCGAGCGCGAAGCGCGAGCCGTGGCCGCCCTGAACCATCCCAACGTCTGTCAGCTTTACGATGTCGGTGAAAACTATCTTGTGATGGAGTTCATAGACGGCGCTCCCATCGCGGCGCCTGACACACCCCGGAAACTCCTCGATCAAGCCGTGCAGATCGCCGACGGCCTGTCGACCGCCCACGCAGCCGGCATCATCCATCGCGACCTCAAACCCGCCAACATCCTGATAACCAGCCCGCAGTCCTCCGATCCCGGACGTGTAAAGATCCTGGACTTCGGTCTGGCCAAGTCCGCCGCGAACGATTCGGCCCCTGACGACGCCACCCGCACCATCGCGATCACCGACCCCGGCACGACCGTCGGCACAGTCGCCTACATGAGTCCGGAGCAAGCCCGCGGCGCCGTCCAGCTAACGCCGCAGTCGGACCAATTCTCCTTCGGTCTCGTACTTTACGAGTTGTGCGTCGGGAAGCGCGCCTTCGTCCGCTCGAGCTCCGCCGAGACCATGACCGCCATCATCCGCGAGGACGCCGATCCGCTTCCCGCAACAGTCCCGGCACCCCTGCGGTGGGTGATCGATCGCCTGCTGGCCAAGGAACCGGCGGACCGGTACGACACCACCCGCGACTTGTACCGCGAACTGCGCCACCTCCGTGACCACTACGCCGGAACCAGCGCCCAGCAAATCCCGGCAGTCGAATCCGCTCCCGCCACGACTCCCGCCAAGCCGTACCGCACCTGGCCGATCGTTTCCCTGGCCGCCGTAGTGAGCCTAGCGGCTGGCATCGCGCTCGCAGCCTGGATGATCGCGCCCCGCCCAGCCGGTCTCTCTAAGTACAAGTTCACCCCCATCACGCGCGATGAAGCCACTGAGAGCTACCCGGCATGGTCCCCGGACGGCAAAAGCATCGCTTATATAGCGAACGTCCACGGCATCGATCAGGTGTTCACGAAGGTTGTCGGGTCGACGGAGACCGCGCAGCTTACGCACTCCTTCAAAAGCTGTAGCCTGCCGTTCTGGGCGCCGGACGGAGCAACCATCTACTTCACTTCCGACTACGATCTTTGGGCGGTGGCGGCGTCAGGCGGTGCGCCGGAGCGGGTACTCGACAAGATCATCCGGGCGACTCTGCATCCAGACGGCAATACCCTCTTGTTCCAGCGCGATGGCAAAATGTGGATCGCTTCGCTGAAAGGAGGACCACCACGGGAACTCGCTTGGCAGCCCCCGCGCCACTCCGCGTCCTGGGCAAAGTTCTCACCCGATGGGTCCAAGCTGTTCGTGTTTGACGGCCCGGACGTCTGGATTGTGCCCTATCCCGCGGGTACGGCGCGTAAGATCCTCAGCTCCGCCGCCGACGTGATTTTTGGCGCGGACTGGCTCCCGGACAGCCGTCATCTGATCATAGCCGAATCGACCAACGATCTTTCCTCGAGGATGGTCCTGATTGATGTCGCGGATGGCGCGCGGCAAGTGATCTATTCCAGCCCGGAGACTTTGCTCTATCCGTCCGTATCTCCCGACGGCAAGCGCATCGCCTATACCGCTGCCGCAACGGAGTGGGACGTTTTGGAGGTAGCGCTTCGCACGGGTAACGTACACACGATTCTGGGCGGAGGCGGAATATCCTGGTGGCCGGACTGGGCTCCCTCCGGCACGCACTACCTGGTTTCCACCGACCAGGCCGGCGACTTCGACATACTGGACATCTCTCCGAATGGATTCTCGCGCCCGATGACCGAGGAGTCACGGGGGCCGGGCTTTGCCTTCGTTGCGACGCCGCGCTGGGCGCCGGACGGCAGCCGCTTCATTTTCAATTTGTCAGACGCCACCGGAGACCTGACGCTCATGTTGTCCAATGCATCCGGCGGCCACGCTATCGCCATCGCGAAGCTGGGACAGACCGCCGCGCTGTCACACTCCTGGTCTCCGGATAGCCAGTGGATCGCGGCCATAACCGGGCCGCCGGGGAAAGAACAAATCGTAAAGATCAAGCCGATGGCCGGCGCAATCGCGGCGCTGGTGCCCAACGCCGTGCCGATGGCCGAAGACTACAGCGGACCAGAGTGGTCCCCGACCGGAGATTGGATTCTGTATCCTTCGGCCGGCGGCATGTCGCTGGTCTCTCCGGACGGAGCCACCGTCCGTAAGCTCACTTCACACAAGTTCTCGGCATATGGCTTTTCGAAGGACGGCCGCCAGGTATATGGCGTCTTCCGTAACACCACCGGCGAAGGCGCGCAGTGGCAGCTCTACTCTGTAGACGTGGCGACCGGCGTGGAGAAGATGCTCGCGCCATTGGACTTGCCCGCCACCACCGACCGTGTCGTGGGGTTCAGTATGCATCCCGACGGCCAGCGCTTCCTCACGTCCATTGCCAAGTGGCCCTACGATATCTGGATGCTCGAGGGTTTCGATCAGCCGCGCTCGAAAACCTGGCTCGAACGTCTGCTGCGGCGTTGACCTACGGCTCCGCGAGCGGAACGCAGCCTGTTGGTAACCGTGGAGCGGCGCGCCGCTGAGCGGCAATGTGATCGACCGGGAACGGCCAGGTAATTTCGCCCGAAATTCCACGAAATGGTTTCATCGAACTGATTTGACGCGGGGTTTGAGATTACTCCCGGACGGGTCGTCGGCCACTCTGAAAGAGGTCGCGGCGATCCAGGCTGCGAACGGCCGAAGCGAGGGATCTATCCGTCGGCCTCCGCCGGCCGCCTCGATGCGCTGCCGGCGGGCGGCGGAGAGTCCCTTGCAGTCGAACGCGATCAGGGGCATCGAGTCCGATCGCCTTGCCACCACTCGCGGTGGCGTCAATCCGCTGCAGAACCGCGTGGGTGACGCGACGCTCAGGTCCGCGTGATGCGCGCCAGCCAGGCCAGAATTCCTTCGGGGCCCATCCTGGTATCGAGTTTGGCGGGCTTGATCGAGCCTACCTGCCATCCCTTATCGAAGCTGGCCCTGATTTCGTCTCGGGTTATCCGGCGGGGGCCGAAATCCCCCGGTTGACGGTCGCTGAAGCACAGCATGAAGTAGCGGCCGCCTGACGGGATCACCGCGCGGAGGTTCTCGACGAACGAGCGACGGTCAGCATCGTCGAGGACGTGGAACAGTCCGCAATCCAGCACTGTGTCGAATTGCTGGTCGAGAGAAGCCAACTGAAGAGCGTCATGGACCAGGAAGTGCGCGGTCAAGCCGCGGTCGCGGGCTTTGGCTTCGGCCAGAGCGATTGCGGCCGGGGCCGAATCGATGCCAGTCGCCTCCAGTCCCATGCTGGCGGCCATGAGAGCATGCTCGCCGGTCCCGCAACCGACGTCCAGGACCCGGCCCCGAAGGGCACCCGCTTGGGTCAGCGCCAGAAAGGCCGGTTGCGGCCGTCCGATATCCCAAGGGGGCGTGCCGGCATAGGACGCGTCAAAAGCCTCTGGCCGCCTCGGCCGCATTGCGCGGGGCAGTTCCGCGGCGTGGGTGGCCGGCGGCTCATTTTGTTCGTGGGTTCTCATGTCAGGTCGTCTCAGATCAGCATAATCCCTTCACGGGCCGCCGCCGACAGTACCATCTTCGAACATTTCCATCGAAAAATGTTCTGGTACTGATATCATCGTCTCATCGGCATCGGCCGAAATCGGAGAATCACGATGACACAGACGCAGATCGTCCAGACCCTCGCAGACAAGTGCGAGATCAACAAGAAGGTCGCGAAGAGCCTCTTGGACACGTTCGCCAACATGGCCGTTGCCGAGGTCAAGAAGAACGGCGTGTTCATCCTGCCCGGAATCGGGCGACTGGTCCGTGTTGCCCGCAAGGCGCGGATGGGCCGCAACCCCGCCACTGGTGAAACTATCAAGATCGCCGCGAAGACGGTTGTAAAGTTCCGCGTAGCCAAGGCCGCGAAAGACGCTATTGTGCCGCCGAAGAAAACGAAGGCATAGGGCGCAGACCGCTCCGTGATCGTCGCAGCCGCTTCGTCGAGCCGAACGCGACCGCTCTTTCGAAGCCCCGCGGCCCGGTGATCAGCACCCGCACGCCGTCCCGAGAACGGTCCCCGGCAATCCAGGCTTCGAACGGCCGAGCGAGGCGCTGGCCGGCGGCG
>PLGA01000289.1 GCA_003139735.1 Bryobacterales bacterium
CGGCACACTTTCTTGCGCCGGAAAAACTGCTTCTTCTGGGTGGCGACGGCCTTGTCACCGCCGGTGGGCCGCTGCCCGGCGCTGCCCGGTCTTCCTTTAAACTCCGGCATTGGTTTCCTCCTTCGGCAAGCCCGGCATGGCTACCGCTTCCGCCGGGTGCTTGGGCGGCGGCGGCGCTCCGGGGGCGGGGCCGGCAGGGACCGCGGAACCCGCCGAAACCACGCGCCTGGCTGCCCGANNTTCAGCGTCTCGTCGATGCGCACCGTCAGGAACTTCAAGACGACGTCCGAAACTCTCAGGCGGCGCTCGAACTCCTTCACCGCTTCCGGTCCGGCGGTGAACTGGATCAGGACGTAGGAGCCTTCCCGATACTTATCCACTTTATAGGCCAGCCTGCGCTTGCCCCATTTCTCCATTTTGTCGATGGTGGCGCCCAAGCCGGTGAGATGGCTTTTCAACGCCTCGAGGCGCTGGTCCACCTCCTCGTCCAGCACATCGGGCTTAATAATGAACAACGCTTCGTAGATTCTCATTCTTCCTNNCTCGTCATGGCCTTTTCGACGCCCTCGGCAATTATCGAACGAACCGCATCGGCCGCGTAGCCTGTCAGCTCGTCCAATTCCTCGATTTGCGCGCGCCGGAACGGCGACAGCACAAATTCCGCGCCATCCTTCACGGGACGGCCCGGATGTATCCCTAATCTTACGCGCACGAACTCGTCCGTATTCAACCAGGCGATCAACGACTTGATGCCGTTATGACCTGCCGCCGAGCCTTTCGGCTTGATTCTCAGGGCGGTCCAACCCAAATCCAGCTCGTCGTAAACCACCACCAGGCGGCCCGGTTCGATGGCGTGCTTCTCCATCAGCGGAACCACCGAAGTCCCGCTCAGGTTCATATACGTTTGCGGCTTGGCGAGCATCACCGGATGCCCGTCGATTTCGCCCACCCCGGTCAGGGCTTTCGAATCCCTGCGAGTGACGCGAATGCCGTGCCGCTCCGCCAGGCGGTCGATGGTGAGGAACCCCAGGTTATGCGGCGTGAGGGTGTACTCCTCGCCCGGGTTGCCCAGACCGGCCACCAGAAACATGGCGGATTACTTCTTCTTGCCCTTTTCCTCGGCGGGTTTCTTGCCCTTTTCCTCGGCGGCAGCGCCTTCCTCTTCCTTCTTGCCCTTCTTGATGACTTCGGGCTCGCCCGCCACAGGCGCCGCACCGGCTTCCGGCGTAACGGCAGCTTCGGCCGCGGGTTCTTCTTCGACGCGCAGAGCGACCACGTGGGCGATCACCGCCTCGCCGGGACTGAGCAGCTTCATGGACCCGCTGAGCGTAATCTCTTTGGCGCGCTTGGCCTGACCGATCATCAACTCGGTCACATCCACGGTAAAGTGCTCGGGGATGTCGTCCGGGAGGCACTCGATTTCGACGAAACGCGTAACCAGTTCGAGCAGGCCGCCTTCGAGCTTGATGCCCTTGGCTTCGCCCTCGGCGTGCACAGGGATGCTGACTTTCAGAGCCTTGGCGAGATCGATGCGCTTAAAATCGACATGCAGCAAGCGGCCATGGACGGGGTCCACCTGGCGGTCGACGAGCATCACGGGCGTGGTATCCGAGCCCTCGATGGCGAGGTCGAAGATGGTGTTGAAACCCGACTCGCTGTGGACGATCTTGCGGATGGCGCGGGGATCGACGGCGATGCTGACGGGATCTTTAAAAGCTCCGTAAACCACCGCCGGAATCTTTCCGGCGACGCGCATACGGCGCGCTTCATTCTTGCCGCGCGAGGCGCGAACCTCGGCGGCTACGGTGACGTCTCTTCTCACTACATTCTCCTTGCGGGACCGAAGTCCGTTCGCCCGGTCAAGGGTTAACGTGGGTTCGGGGGCCCGTTTCTAATTCCGATTGGCAGGCGAAAGCGCCTGCCCCACTCATTCCGATTGGCAGGCGAAAGCGCCTGCCCCACAGCAGGCTGAAAGCCCACTCTACAAGCTAAATAAATAAAACGCTTACCGAAGTCTCCTCGTGGATCGACTTGATGGCTTCCGCCATCAACTTCGCGATCGACAGGGACTTGATCTTGCTACACGCCTTCGCCTCTTTCGAGAGCGGAATCGAATTCGAAACCACCACTTCCTTCAAACACGACGCCTCGATCCGGCTCACGGCCGGATCCGACAGCACCGCGTGCGTGGCGCAGGCCGAAACACTGGCCGCGCCTTTTTCCATCAACGCATCGGCGCCCTTCACCAGGGTGCCCGCCGTATCGATCAGATCGTCCACCAGCAGGCAGTGACGCCCTCTCACGTCGCCCACCACGTTCATCACTTCGGCGACATTGGCCTCTTCCCGCCGCTTGTCGATAATCGCCAGCGGGCAGTCCAGCCGTTTGGCGAAGGCCCGCGCCCGCTCCACGCCGCCGGCGTCCGGGGAAACCACCGTCCCGTGATCGTCCGCCAGGTCTTTGAAATGCTCGATCAGCACCGGCGTGGCAAACAGATGGTCCACCGGGATATCGAAAAACCCCTGAATCTGCGCGGCGTGCAAATCGAGCGTCAAAACGCGGTCCGCGCCGGCGGTCTCCAGCAAGCCGGCCACCAGTTTGGCGGAAATCGGAACCCTGGGCTTGTCCTTGCGATCCTGCCGCGCGTACCCATAATAGGGTAACACCGCGGTGATGCGTTCCGCCGAGGCGAGTTTGAGCGCCTGGATCATCAACAGCAATTCCATGAGGCTGTGGTGCACGGGCTTGCAGGTCGGCTGGATGACGAAAACGTCCGCCCCGCGCACGTTTTCCTGGATCTGAAGATAAATCTCGCCGTCGGCGAACTGCCTGACCATCGCTTTGCCAAGCTTTTCGCCGCCGACCTCGCAAATTTCCAACGCCAGCGCCGGGTTGGCATGTCCCGAGAAGATTAGCAGACGGTCGTGAATCATCGTGTGTAGCGGCTCTGTGGCGGCCATGTTCCTGGGATCGTATGTTCCGCGAGCGCCCGATTCCACATCGAGCGGTAGCGTGCGCGGCCGATGAGCGAAACGCGAAACGCTTTCTCCTCCCCGCGCAGGCCCGACGGCGAGGCCGCCCAGCGGAGGGCGCGGGAAACTTCCTCCCGCCGGGAAAACAGCCCGTACAGCGCAGACCCGCTGCCCGTCATCATGGCCAAGGAAGCCCCCGCCCGGATCAGCCCCCGTTTCAGGACCGCCAGACGGCCATGCCGTGCAAATACCACGGCTTCAAAATCGTTACGGCCTACGAAAGCGGTGGGCGCCCCTGGCCCCCCGGCGATTGAACTCCACGTGTGCGACTGGAAACTAAATATTTTATTTTGTTGCGATTCGGTTGTCAAACCGGGGCTCAATTCGGCGTAAGCCCGAGCGGTGTCCACATGCAGCCCCGGCGCCAGGAGCAGAGCCAGTTGCGCGGGCGTATCCGGCAGCGGAAACAGTTCAGTTCCGCGGCCGATTCCCACGGCCGTTCCGCCCAGCAGGAAAAAGGGCACGTCGCTGCCAAGGGTGGCCGCCAGTTCCGCCAGCGCCTCGAGCGTCAGCGGCCGCCCAGCCAGCGCGGGCAATGCCAGCAGCACGGCCGCGGCATCGGAAGAGCCGCCGCCCAGCCCCGCGCCCATGGGGATGCGCTTGATCAACCGCATTTCCACCCGGCCGGAGGCGCGCATGGCTTCCATGGCCAAACGCGCCGCCCGCGTAACCAGGTTATCGGGGATTCCAAGATCGTCCCGCAGATCGATCCCGGTGGCGCGCCCCGGCGTGAAGGCAATCTCAAGCGTGTCGCGCAGCGAAATCGTCTGAAAGATGGTGCGCAGTTCATGGTAGCCGTCCGCCCGTTTGCCCAGCACGCGGAGATCGAGATTGATCTTGGCCGGCGCGGGAACGCTGGCGCGGCGCGGGATTCCGCTGGAGCGGCTCATTTATCGTACTGGAGGAGGGAGAAGACGTCGTAGGACGGCAGCTTCTTGCGGCCGTTGAGGAACGTCAACTCCACCACAAACCCGATGCCCACCACCGTGCCGCCCACGCTTTCGACCATGCGCGCGGCGGCTGCGGCGGTCCCGCCGGTGGCCAGCAGATCGTCCACGATGAGCACGCTCTGCCCCTGGGTCACGGCGTCGCTGTGCATTTCCAGGCTATCCGTGCCGTATTCCAGGTCGTACGTCACGCTCACGCGCGCGGAGGGCAGCTTTTTGGGCTTGCGGATGGGAACGAAGCCAGCGCCCAGCGCGTAGGCCAGCGCCGGCGCGAAGATAAAACCGCGCGCCTCGATTCCCACCACCAGGTCGACGCGAGCGCCGTGGTAGTGGTCCTTCAGCCCGTCGATGACCGCGCGGAATCCGCTCCCGACCTTGAGCAAGGTGGTGATGTCGTAAAAGAGGATGCCCGGTTTGGGAAAATCCGGCACCTCGCGAATGAGCTTCTTGAGATCCTGCATTTGGATATGGGTTGAATACTCAGTGTAAACCAGCCGGGATTGGGTTCGTTTCGCCAGATTCGCGCGTGGCGTGGCCGGTAGGTGGATTTGGGTTCGTTTGGCGCGGAGGTTTTGGGCGTGGGGCGGCTGCTTCCCGGCGACCGGATTTGGGTTCGTTTGGTGCGAATGCGTGTTCGGTAGGGATTTGGGTTCGTTTGGCGAAAGGAGAGGAAGAACGCAGGCCAGGAGGCCCGCGCCACTGGGCGACGGGGATGCGATCTGGTGGAAAGCGGACATAGTTCCTCAGTTCCATGATAATACACGGGAACGGGGGATCTTTGGTTAAGTGATTTGTTTTCAATGAAAACTTCGGTGAAATGGCTTGTGACTGGAGCTGTTGGGAACCTCTTTCGGCGGTATATACTCAATGAAGCTGGCCCACCCGTTACCGGTCATCGCTGGTATCGATCTCAACCGGGAGCCGGTTCATGAGCCGGTGGACACCCTGTAAGCGCCGCGACTTCATTCGCAGGCTAGTGTAGTCTCCGCGAATTAACTCAACAGGCCAGAAGAAGGCAGGCCACAAAAGACGATGGCCTGCCCCACTGTCTAGTTATTTCCTCGACACTACACTAGGCCGCGAAGACTGGCGGCAGGACGCGGACGATGCGGACGGTTTCGAGGCTGACGCGGACCACTTGGCCGACGAGGCGGACGATGTACTGGGGGTCGTCCTCGCGGTTGGGGTCGGACTTGATGCCGCTGCGGTCGTCTTCGGTGACGCGGTACTGGTCCACGACCCATTCGAGGGCGGAGCGGTTGCCGAGGCGGTAGTCGAAGGTATCGGGCGGGATGCCGGCCAGCGTGAGCGACGGGTTCACGGCGAGGGCGGTCTTATCCTTGCACTTTGTGGAGCCCGCGGATTTGGACCCCGCACGAACAGGAAAGGCAGCGGCGTCTGGTTGACGACGTTCTGCGCCCGCATCTGAGCCGCTGGGCTACCGAAGGCCTGTGTTTACAGGATCTAAACTTTTCAGAGTTCGAGGACCTGATTGCCGAACTATTGTTTAAGGCCGGACTCAAAGTGTACAAGGTCTGCGAGTCTCCGCAGGGTGGGCGCGATTTGATCGCTAGGGGTTCTCTCATACAGGGAGAGGAACCGATAGAGATGGCTGTGGAGGTAAAGCACCGAGGCGTAGTCGATCGCCCGGAGGTCCAACTCGCGTTGTATCAGAATCGTGCCTATCCAGCCTTGGTATTTGTGACTTCTGGACGGTTCACGGCCGGGGTATTCAAAGAGAAGCTTATCGCTGAGAATAGCCACAGGCTCTTCCTCAAAGATGGTGCCGCGGTTGGAGATATGGTCCGGGCTCACTTTGGCATCATGAATCGAGAGAAACAGAGCGCGCTGCGCCGGTGACGGGGTCAATGAATTCGGGGTTATCGAAGATGGTCCGGAAGAGGCGCTCGGTGAGGAGGTGCTGCACCAGCATTTCATCCACGGCCGCCTGCGAGATGTTGGGGTTGAGCGAAGCCTGGCAGAGCGCGAAGAACTTGGCGAAGGCTTCCTGGAAGGGCGGGTTGTGGTGGTGCGCCTCCTCGATTTTGTGCGCGAGGCCGCGGGCGAGGTCGGGGACGCGCTGGCCGAACTCCTCGACGGCGACCTCGAATTCCTTGATCTCGGGTTCGGTGTGGGAGTAGAAGCGGAAGAGCAGATCGGAGAGGGCGCGCGAGTCGGAGAGGTCGGCCTCGCACGCCAGCCCGCGGTTCTGGTAGAGGACGGCGCGGCGGGTGTCTTCGAAAATGGTGTTGCCGACGGGGTAGCCGCGGCGGATCTTGCGGTCGATTTCGCGGTCCAGGTCGTCGTGAGAGTCCTTGGATTCCCAGAAACCGCGCGGGAGGCTGTTGGCGTCGAAGACCGTGCCATCGGGGCGGATGCGATGGCCGCCGGCTTTGGCGCCGAACTCGGCCACGAAGCGCCAGCCGTGGAGGCGGGCGGAATCGGCGAGCAGGTTTTCAAAGGGGCGGCGGAGGCCAAGTTCGTTCTCGACGCCTTGGCCGCGGAGGGCCGCGAGGGACCGGTGGTATTCGCGGATCAGCGGAGAGGCGGGCGAGATCTGGGCGGATGCGCGGGGCATGGCGGACGGAGTGTCGATTGTAGCGCGGAGCGGATGGGGCCGGCTCGCTGGCAGGCGAATCGCCTGCCCCACCTTAGCGGCGAGGCGGGCGAGATCTGGGCGAATGCGCGGGGCATGGCGGACGGA
>PLGA01000187.1 GCA_003139735.1 Bryobacterales bacterium
AAGGTGATGCCCTCCCACACGGGACCGCAGCCAAACGAGGCGTCGCCGATGTTGCAGACCACAATGCCCGGCTTGCGATTGACCCTCTTATAGAGGGCCGCGCCGGGCGCGATGGGGCCGGAGCCGCCCACGATGGCGTTATTCGGGTAGATTCCAAACGGCGTGAAGAAGGCGTGCATGGAGCCGCCCATCCCGCGATTGATGCCGGTTTCCCTGGCGAAGATCTCGCTATACGCTCCGTAAACGAAGAACCGCACGGCCAGGGATTTCACGCTTCCGTGGAACCCCTTCTCGACCGGGCGAAGCACGGCGCCGTCCCGGTAGGATTGCATGATGCCCAGCAGGTCGCCATCGCTCAACTGGCGGATGGCGGAGAAGGCTTTGGCCAGGATCTCGCCGTGGCTGCGATGCGAACCGAAGACATGATCGTCGGGCGTAAGGGAAAAGGCCATGCCGACGGCCGCGGCCTCCTGCCCGATGGAAAGGTGCGCCGGGCCGGCGTGCTGGTATGCGACGCCCTTGTACGTCCCCTTGGTCTTGATCTCGTTCAGGATGGTTTCGAATTCCCGAATGGCGCACATATCGCGCCAGATATTCAGGAAGTCGCCCGCGGAATAGGCCGCGCGCTCTTCTTCCACCGTCTCGCGGTAGGCATTGACCGGAATATCGGAGAAATGGATGGCTCCGGTGGAGAAAGCCTGCTCTGGTTCTATGACAATCGACTTAGGCATTTCGCCTGGCTCCTAATGGACTCCCAGAATCGCTTCGCGCAACGCTTCCGACACCGTGGGATGCGGGAACACGATTCCGCTGACGTCGGACACGCACATTTCCGTCTCAATCATGGCGGCCGCGGCGACGATGAATTCGCTCGACGCGTCGCCGATGGCGTGAACACCCAGGATCTCGCCGTAGCGCGCTCCCGCGAGCACCTTGACCATGCCCGTTCCGCCTTCGTTCTCGATGAGAAACCGGCCCGCGACGCCCATCGGCGCAACGGACTTCTTGTACTCGATGCCCTCGGCCTGCAGTTCCTCTTCCGTCCGCCCCACCGAGGCGACCTCGGGATGGGTATAGATGACCGCCGGAATCGCGTTGTATCGAATGCGGTCCTTGGTTCCGAACATGTTGTTGACCGCGGCGATGCCTTCGCGCGTTGCGGCGTGGGCCAGCATCCGGCGCCCCGTGCAGTCGCCACAGGCCCAGACGCCGGGGATGTTGGTTTTGCCGCGGTCGGACGTACGGATGCCCGCCGGACTGAAATCGACGCCCACTCCCTCCAGGCCAAGGCCGTCCACCACCGGCGCGCGGCCCGCCGCGTTCAGGATGGCATCGGCGCTTGCGCTCGACGCGACGCCATCGGTGCCCTGGTAGTGGAGGGTTCCTTGCTCGATTCCGAGCACCTTGGAAGACAGATGAAACTCCACTCCCTTGCGGCTGAGAATTTGAAGCAGCCGGGTGGAGATTTCCCCATCGCATCCGGCCGCGATGCGCGGCAACATTTCATAAACCGAGACACGCGCCCCGGCTTCTTGGAAGAAGCAGGCGAACTCCAGCCCGATATAGCCGCCGCCAATGATGGCGACGGTTTCCGGTACGCGCGTAATGGCGAAGACCGTGTCGGAATCGAGCACGCCCTCGGAGCGAATTCCGGGCATCGGCGGGGTGGCCGGCCGCGACCCGGTGGCGATGAGAATGTTGGCCGCTTCGTAACGCTCCGCGCCAGCCTGCACGGCGTTGCGGGAAACCAGCGTCGCGTGGGCCGCGATCACCTCCACGCCGGCGCGCTTGAGCATTCCCTGGACGCCCTTGCCGAGCGTGGCGACGATGCGGTTCTTGCGCTCCACCACGGCCGGCAGATCGAACTCCACCGACCCGACGCGGACGCCGTAGCGGGCGGCCTCGCCGCATTCGCGAAAAAGCTTCGAGGACCGCAGGAACGTCTTGGCCGGGATGCAGCCGGCGTTCAGGCACGCGCCGCCCAGCCGGTCTTTTTCGATGAGCGCGACTTTCTTTCCCATCCGGCCGGCGTGAGCGGCGGCTTCATAGCCTCCCGGGCCGCCGCCGATCACGATCAGATCGTACATAGGGACTCTACTTTCTCGATTTTCGACTTGAGTACCTGCAGGAAACGCGCGCCAGGAGCGCCATCGATCACCTGGTGGTCGCACGTGAGGGAGAAGCCGATCGCATCGATGAACTCGATGCCTGCCTCCCGGCGCACGGGCTTGAGCGCGATGGCATCCACTCCGAGAATGGCCACCTGTGGCGGGTTCAGCAAGGGAGTGAACGACTCGATTCCCAGGCCTCCCAGATTGCTGACGGTGAAGGTGGCGCCGGACAGGTCGTCGATGGAGATTGTCCCGCCGGTGGCCTGCGCGGCCAGTTCGTGCATCCGAAGCGCAAGTTCGGAGAGCGTCAGCTTGCCGGCATGCCGAACCACCGGGACCATCAGCCCCTTGGGCGTGTCGCAGGCGAACCCCAGGTGGATCTCGGCGTGTTTGTAAAGGCGGCCGTCGATCAACTCGGCGTTCAAGGCGGGGAACTCCACCAGCGCCTGGATGGCGCAGAACGCGGCCATGTCGCCAATGGTGATATCCGCCGCCGCGTTCTTCGCGCGTTTGCGCAAGGCCAGAAGCCCGCTCGCATCGGCGGAGGAATGCAAGGTGTACTGCGCCGTGGCGGCGAGCGATTCCCGCATGCGCCGGGCGATCTTTTCGCGGATGCCGGAGAGCGGCGATGGCGGCGGACCCAGGTCGGACGCCAGGACACGGCCGGCCACTCCCGAACCCTCGCCGCGGACTTCCGCGCCCTCTTCGACGCGCTTCTTGGCGGCGGACGACAAGCGCGGCGACGAGTAGTAGAGCTTGCGCAGATCGTCTTCAAGGACGCGTCTGCCGGGACCGGAACCCGCGACCGATGCCGGATGGAAACCGTGCTCTTCGGCGAAACGTCTGGCGCGGGGACTGAAAA
>PLGA01000632.1 GCA_003139735.1 Bryobacterales bacterium
TAGAACTGCTGGTCGCGCAGGCGCTGATCGAGCTTCATCTGCTCCGCCTCGACCCGCTTGCGCGCGGTATTATCGGTGCCAATCAAGAGGTAGCCGATGATCGCTTCCCGATCGTCGCGCAGCGCCGTAACCGACACAATGGCCGGAAAGCTGCTTCCGTCCTTGCGGATGTAGGTCAATTCGTAGATGTCCTCNNATCCCGCGGGAGGCCTTGAAGACTAAGGCCTGGAATCCCGGCGTAATCGAGACGCCCAGTTCGCCGCTCAAGGCAACCGCCCGGGCGATCACTTCGGTTGGATCCGAGATATCGGCCGGCGTGATCTTGTTCACCACATCGGCGGCAGCGTAGCCCAGCATGCGCTCGGCGCCGACATTGAATATTTGAATGACCCCTTTTTCGTCGGTGGCGATGCTTGAGAAGTTGGCGCTATTGAAAATCGCGTCTTGCAAGGCTCCCGTTTTCAGGAGAGCCTCCTCGCGGCGGACCTCCGTGATCGCGTCCATCGTCCGGGCGGTATCTTCCGCGGCCAACGCCAATCCATTTGTCATTTCGTCTTCCTCTCCGGATGCCGCCGGCAAAGCGCCGCGGTTCATTTGTTCCCCGGCGCCAAGTCGTCATACGCGCGGGCCAAGCCGTCCGATTGCTTTCTGTAAGCCGGGGCGTCGCCGTACGGCAGGAACTTCGCGTATCGGGAATGCGCTTTAGCCAAGGTATGAGCGTGCTTGATCGGACAAAAGTGCTGCTCGCTGCGAGCCGCGATTTCCGTGATCATCGCGAGCAATCCGTTGGCATAGGAGCAATAGATACAACCGACCTTCTCGATGGTGTTCAGATAGGCCAGCTTCCCGCGGTCGAAGATCAAGTAGTCTTTCCTCCGAACCTTGGGAATTCCGTAAATGGGAAAGCAGACAAGCTGATAGAGGGCAACCGCAACGTCAAGCAGTAAAAAGGGAAGCGCACAAACGTAAATGAGCGGCGACGACAAGATCACCAGAAAGGGGGTACTTCGGAGATGCTTCCAACTGGATATCTTGTGCAGACGGTGTTCGACCAGGGTCTCTAAGGAAAACAGCAAAGACCCATCGTCGCTGCAAGGCTTGGCGTCGTCGATTGGCCGCTTGGTCTGTTCCTTCTTCATAGGCGTCGGTGCGTGCACGAATAGGGCCAAACGGACCTGTGCCGCAGGCGCCAAAACAACGCCACGCGGTGTGGCGCCAAAGGCGCGCATCACATTTTGAAGCGCCGCATTTTGCGTTTCAAATCGGGCCAGAACTCCGCCGCCAGGTTCTTCGCCGCGTCGACCCCAAGTTGCAGCGAACCCTCGGCGAAATCGAGCCCCACGGTATTCAGCCGGTCCGGATACCACTGGTTCGAAAGATAAGCCGCTCCGTAAGCGCTGCCGAAGCGCCAAAAAGATATGGTCTCGGTTCCCCGGTCCGTGTGCGTAAAAATGGTTTCGCGGAATGCATGCGCCGTGCGGCTCCAGAACCCGGCGCCGGTCGAACGGAAGTAGCGGGGATCCTCGTGCAAAGTTGAATCCAGACCAAAAGCTAAGGCGCCATAGATCCCCGAGCACGCGGTGGTCGACACAAAGCGCTTGCCATAGCCCGACCCGCCCTGTCCCCATTCCGTCGGCGTATCGGCTGCCTGAAGAATCCCCGCGTACGCCGCCTCCCCGACAAGCGCCAAGGGTCCCAGGGACTGCTTAATCTGGTAGGTGAGCTTGTCGTTCACGTCCATTGGCGTAAGCGGCTGCGCAAGTCCGGCGAGGGGAATCGAAAGCGCTATGGCGATGACGGGTATTGACCGTGCGGACACGCCCCGCCGGCTCACTGGGTGAACCTGTAGCTGGTTATGCTGCCCCACATTCCCACTGCTTTCAGTACCCAAACGGCAACCGCAATCACAACCACTATGTTCAGAATCGATTTGATGCTGCCGGCCATGGGGATGTACGAGTTGATCAGCCACAGCACGACTCCGACCACTACCAGCACGACGACGATGTTAATCAAGGGCATTTTCTTAACTCTCCTGCAACGCTAAGTAGCAATCCGCTGCCCAGTCGCGCGATTGACGCGCGGCTGGGGAATGGATCTCGCTAAGCAATCCTACGTCCTTGAAACAGACGGATTACCACTACGACCAACGCGACCACCAACAAGAGGTGAATCAACCCCCCGGCGGTATAGGAGGTTGCCATCCCCAACGCCCACAAAACCAGCAGAATGATACAAATTGTCCAAAGCATCTTCTTGCTCCTTCACGATACGTGACAGCAAGCGCAGGGCCATCGCCATAAGTTGAAAGGGCCAATCGGATCACTGCCGGGCCGGGGAACTCGCCGCCGCAAAGTGCAGGATCTGCACCTCACGCGCCGGTTGTTGCAGGCTGGCGCCTGGCCGGATCTCGGCTTAATAGCCTTGGAACAACAGCCCTTCCAGCGCCATCCGCCGCACCTGCCACAATTCACGCTCCTTTTCGTTCACGTTCAGCCTGCATTCGCCCTCGTCATTAAAGGTCGGAGTCACTTCAAACATGGTATTGCCGCTATCGTCCCGCACTGAAATCGCGTGCGAGGCGAGGCTGAATACTACCGACCTGTGGACATCTTTACCGTCCAGGGAAACCGTCAACTCGCCGCCATTCTCCACCACGGAGAATTCATAAGGGGCGTTATTGGGGCGCAAGGCGTTACGGGTATTGACGTCCTCTTCCACTTGTAATCTGAGCGCCTTGAACACGTTGGGTAGAGAGCATAAGGAACGCTTCGTTACCCAATCGAACTTCGGGGCGCAATTCTCGGCTTTCTCCACTTTCTCAACGTTGTCATCCATGCTTTCACCTCCAGAGAATCGCTCAACGGCCCTACGGAGTATGGGCGCCTTGCAACGGCGGGTTTTTCGACGTAACCTGCGATGCCGAGGGAATCTCGGTGACGTTCCAACCGCCTCCCAGGGCCTGGATCAACTGAACCGCCGCTGTTACCTCGCTCACGCGCAGAGTCATCAGGGTCTGCTGATCGCTCAGCAGAATATTCTGCGCAACGATCACATCCAGGTAGGGATCGAGACCGGTCTGGTATCGCGCCGTGGCGATGTCCACGTATCTTTGCGCAGCTTGTACGGCCTCATTCTGACGGACGATCTGTTGCGAGAGCACGCGTAGAGTCGCAATGTAGTCTTCCACCTGTTGAAACGCCGTCAGCACGGTCTGCTTGTAGGCGGCGACGTCGGCATTATATGCCGCTGTGTACTGAGCTACGGCGGCTTTGCGCAGACCGGCGTCGAAGACCGTCTGGGAGGCCGAAGCGCCGAGCGACCAGAAGAGGGCGGGAAGTGAAAACAAACTCGCGATGGAGGATGACTGAAGCCCGGCGCCCCCCGAGAGGCTCACCGTCGGGTAGTAAGCCGCCTTCTCAACTCCGATGGTCGCATTTGCCTGGGCCATGGTGCGTTCCGCCGCGGCAATGTCCGGACGCCGTTGGAGCAGTTGCGAAGGGAGGCCGACCGGGATCGCGGGAACCTCCGTCGTCAGGCTCTTTACGGGCATCGAAAAGCTGGAAGCGGGCTTTCCAATCAGCGTCGCGATCGCATGTTCGTATAGGGCGCGGTTTGTGGCAATGCCGATTGCCGCCGCTTCCGCGTCCTTAAGCGTTACCTCCGCCTGCGCGGCGGCCTCCGGACTGTCGATCCCGGTTTCAACCAGGGCGCGCGTCAGGTCGAGCGACTGCCGGTCGGCTTCGATGGTGCGGTTATACAAGTCCTGAAGCGCATCCTGGCCGCGGAGCTCCAGGTAATACTCCGCGAGAGCGGCTTGCTCGGTGAGACGCTCGTTTTCGAGATCCGCCGCGCTCACCTGGGCCGCGTACTGGTATTCGCCGACCGTATTGCGGATGCGGCCCCATAGGTCCGGCTCCCACGACACGTCGATTGGCAGGGCAAATTTGGTGGCGTCCGTGCTCGCGCTCGCCGACGACGCGGCCGGTTTCGTCCCAAGCGCCGTTTGTGCGCGCGCGGATGCCGCGCCCGCTCCGGTCCTGCTCAACGCAGGATTCACGGTCACGGTGGGAAAGTAGCCCGCACGGGCCTCGCGCACCTGCGCCCGGGCCGCCATGAAGTTCTGGAAGTATTGCGCGATGTTCTCGTTATCGATGTTCAACTGATCTTCTAGCGTGTTGAGCTCGGACTCGTTGAACATCTCCCACCATTTCCCCTTGAGCGCCGAATCCTGAGGCTGTGCGGGCTGCCACGCGCCCGGGGGGGCGCCGCTATAAACTGCGGGAGACGACTCCTTGAAAGCCGGCGCGGTGGGCGGGGCGGGCGCGGCGTACTTCGGCCCGACATTGCATCCGCTCAACAGAGAAATGCAGATCGCCGCGGCGCAGGCTGCGGCGCCGGCCGTGTTGCGCGTTTCAGTCGGACTGATAAGCTCACCGGTCATAGATTTTTCCTTCCAGGCCGTCTCATCTGGCAACTAAGTTGCAGCGCTGGGGGCCGGTCCAGCCCCTTGGGTAAAGGCGCCGCGTTGCTTTCCGCGCATCCGTAGCCGCAGCCGGTCGAAGGCCAGGTAGAGGACCGGCGTCGTATAGAACGTGAGTAGTTGGCTCAGAATCAGCCCTCCCACAATCGTGATGCCAAGGGGCCGGCGGAGCTCAAACCCCGTGCCCGTCCCGAGCGCCAAAGGCAAAGCGCCCAATAATGCGGCCATCGTGGTCATCAGGATGGGACGGAAGCGCAACATGCA
>PLGA01000296.1 GCA_003139735.1 Bryobacterales bacterium
CCTGGGCTATTCTCTGGCGCCCCCGGACGGGGCTTAACGCACAGAGGGTGTTCGATTTTGGGAATTGGGCGTCCGGAGGCGGGATGGCAGGCTGACCGACAATCCCACAAGTGGTTTCATTTTGTTGGGGTTAGAGCGAAGCGGAAACAAATTGCAACTCTTTGGGCGGTGCGGCGTCCAAAAAGAGAAAGGGGTAGAGGAAAGTCCTTAATGGTTCAGGCGCCGGTGCGAGTACTGATACTGTGGATGGTGGCGGGAGGGTGCGTATTGGCGCAGGAACAAACTGTGCCGGTCACGCTTCCGGGGGGACCGCAAGCGGAGGGGGAAGCGAGTTCCCCGGCTGCCATTCAACCTGTGGAACCGCCTGGCGGCAAGCGCGTGTTCGGGGTGCTGCCGAACTACAGGACAGCGGACTCGTCGCTCGAAGGCACGGTGCTGAAGCCCGGCCAGAAACTCACGATCGCCGTCAAGGATTCGTTCGACTATCCATTGGTGGCATTGGCCGCAGAGTTGGCAGGATTGGGACAGTGGATTAATCAGGATCCCGGCTTCGGGCAGGGGATGAAGGGATTCGGGCACCGCCTGATTACCAACTATGCCGACCAATCGATGGGAAACATGTTCACGGAGGGCGTGTTCCCGGTGCTGCTGCACGAGGATCCCCGCTACTTCCGGCGCGCAACCGGGTCCAAGCGCAGGCGCGTGGGCTACGCATTGACCCGCGTGATTGTGACCCACAAGGACTCAGGGGGCGACCGCTTCAATTATTCGGAATGGCTCGGAAACGCGAGCGCGACGGCGATCTCGAACGCGTACTATCCCGATAACCGGAACGTCCTGGGTAATGTGGAGAAGCTGCTGGAAGAGGTGGGGACCGATGCGGGGTCGCAGGTCCTTAAGGAATTCTGGCCGGATATCAAGCGCAAGTGGTTCACTAAGAACAGTGGGCCGAAATCGTAGTCTAGCGTGGCGGCCAGAAGAAGGTGCCCCACCAATTTAGCGGGGGGCCATGGCCAGGCCGGCGGCTCCGACGATGCCGGACTTGTCGGCCACTTGCTGCTCGACGATGGGCACGTCGCGGCCCAGGAGGCCGCGGGAGCGCTCCCAAACTTCCTCTTGCAGCGGGGCGAGGAGGTCCGGGCCGGCATCGGCGACGGGCCCTCCGACGATGACCACTTCCGGGTCGAATACATGCAATAGACCGGCCAAGGCGGCGGCCAGCTTGTGGATGGCCGTGTCGACAACCTCGCGCGCCAGGCTATCGCCTTCGGCGGCGGCCAGGAAGACCGTGCGGCAGGTGGCGAGTTGGGGCTGCTCGCGGAACAGGCGCGTCAAGGTGGAGGCGCAGCCGCGATGTACGGCCGCGTGGGCCGCGCTCTCAATGGCGCGCGCGGAGAAGACGGTTTCGAGGCAGCCGCGATTGCCGCACGAGCAGAGGGCCCCATCGGGTTCGACGGTGATATGCCCCAGCAATCCGGCAACGCCCGAATGGCCGCGCAGCATCTGGCCGTTGGCGATGACGGCGCCGCCAACGCCGTTTCCGAGGGTCAGCATGAGGACGTTGCGGAGGCCGCGGGCGGCGCCCCAGACCATCTCGCCCGCCAAGGCGACGCGGGCATCGTTATCGGCGAAGACGGGAGCCTCGGCGGGCAGGCCGACGAGGTCGCTCAAGCGCAAGCCTTCGAGATAATGGAGGGCGCCCGGGAGGAGGTCGACGCGGGTGCTATCGGGATCGATGACGCCTTTGCAGCCGACGCCCACGCCGGCGGGGGACTCGGTGGCGTCGATGAGCCAGCGGACGGCCTTGTCGAGTTCCGCCTGAAAGGCGTCCAGGTCGGCCGGGGTAGGCAGGGTGCGGGATGCGAGGATGGCGCCCGACTCATCCACCATGCCGGCCTTAATGTGGGATCCGCCGATATCGATGCCGAGGATCACCATCGGTTCTTAGTGTAGCCTACGGCGGCCGGTCTGTTGTATGCTTGACGCCAATGGACACTTGGGACCCGGCGTTGTATCAGGAGAAGCACGCGTTTGTGTGGAAGTACGGCCAGGAGCTGGTGGGTCTGCTGGAGCCGCGGCCGGGCGAACGGATTTTGGACGTGGGGTGCGGACCTGGGCAGTTGACGGCGCAGATTGCGGCGGCGGGCGCGGAGGTGACGGGCATCGATAACTCGGCAGCGATGGTAGCCGAGGCCCGCAAGAACTATCCGGCTCTGCACTTCGAAGAAGTGGATGCCAGCCGCATGAAGTACGACCGGGAGTTCCACGCGGTGTTCTCCAACGCGGCGCTGCACTGGATTCGCGACGCGGGCGCGGCGGCGTCGGGGATGGCGCGCGCGCTTTTGCCGGGAGGGCGGCTGGCGGTGGAGTTGGGCGGAAAGGGCAACGTCGAGCAGTTGCAGGACGCCATTGCGCGCGCGCTTGCAGGCTTCCGGATCAAGACCCCGGAGAGCCCGTGGTTTTATCCGGGGATCGGGGAGTATGCGAGCATGCTGGAGCGCCACGGCCTGGAGGTGAATTCTGCGGCGCTTTTCGACCGGCCGACGCCGCTTCCGGGCGGGCTGGGGGATTGGATCGCGATGTTTGGCGGGCGGATCCTGGCGGTAGTGGGCGCGGAACGGCGCGAGGCTTTCATCAGGCAGGTGGAGGAGAACGCCAAGCCGGCGCTGTGGCGCGACGGAGAGTGGCTCGCGGATTACCGGAGGTTGAGGATTACGGCGAAGAAGGGGTAGGGACCGCTCCATTACTGTCGCGGCTCGGAATGTAGTGTCTGATTGGAGCGGACTGCGTGACCGCGGCGCTAGGTTCGGGAGGAACAAACGCAGACGACAAAAGGCGATCGTCTGCGCCAGCTTCACTTGCCACCTTCACTCAAAGGATGTAGCGGCTGAGGTCCTGGTCTTTCACGATGTCGGCAAGCTGCTTGCGGACGTAGGCGGCATCGACGCGGACGGTTTTCTTCTTCAGGTCGGGGCCTTCGAAGGAGACTTCTTCGAGCATCTTCTCCATGATGGTGTGGAGGCGGCGGGCGCCGATGTTCTCGGAGCTTTCGTTGACCTGGGCGGCGAACTTGGCCACTTCGGCCAGGGCGTCGTCGGTGAGGAGGAGCTTGATGCCTTCGGTTTCGAGGAGCGCGGTGTACTGCTTGGCCAGGGCGTTCTTGGGTTCCTTCAGGATGCGGATGAAATCCTCGACGGTGAGCGACTTCAGCTCGACGCGGATGGGGAAGCGGCCTTGCAGCTCGGGGATCATGTCGCTGGGCTTGGAGACGTGGAAGGCGCCGGCGGCGATGAACAGGATGTGNNTGGTCGGTGCGCACCATGCCGTAGCGCGTGTTCACGGTGGTGCCTTCGACGATGGGGAGAATGTCGCGCTGCACGCCCTCGCGGCTGACGTCGGGGCCGTGGCCGGATTCGCGGCCGGCGATCTTGTCGATTTCGTCGAGGAAGATGATGCCGCTGGTTTCGACGCGCTCGAGGGCCACGCGGGTGACCTGGTCCATGTCGATGAGCTTCTGTTCCTCCTCCTGGACCAGGTAATCGAGCGCTTCGGCCACGCGCATTTTCCGGTGGCGGGTCTTCTGGCCGAAGAGGTTGGGCAGCATGTCCTTGATGTTGATGCCCATTTCCTCGACCCCGGCGTTGGTGCTGATCTCGAAGGTGGGGGGGCGATCCTTGACTTCGATTTCGACCAGGCGTTCGTCGAGCTTGCCTTCGCGGAGGCGCTCGCGGAGTTTCTCACGGGAGCGCTCGGCGCTTTCGCTGGGCTCGGGCTGGGGCGGCATGAGGAGATCGAGGAGGCGATCCTCGGCGTTCAGTTCGGCGCGGTCGGAGACCTCATCGAGGCGCTCTTCGCGGACCATGTCGATGGAGATATCGACGAGGTCGCGGATCATGGATTCGACGTCGCGTCCCACGTAGCCGACTTCGGTGAACTTGCTGGCCTCGACTTTGAGGAAGGGCGAATTGGCGAGGCGGGCAAGGCGGCGGGCCAGTTCGGTTTTGCCGACGCCGGTGGGGCCGATCATGAGGATGTTCTTGGGCATCACCTCTTCGGCCATTTCGGGGGCGAGCTTCTGGCGGCGGATGCGATTGCGCAAGGCGATGGCGACGGCGCGCTTGGCATCGGCCTGCCCGACGACGTGCTTGTCGAGTTCGCGCACGATTTCGCGGGGCGTCAGCTCATCGAGCATCGGCTCCTCATCGACCGATTGGGCTGGCAGATAGATCACCATTACTCCAACTCCTCGAACGTGATCTGGTCGTTCGTGTAGATGCAAATCTTGCCGGCGATGGACATGGATTCCTCGGCGATTTGGCGGGCGGAGAGCGTGGTATGGCGCATCAGGGCGGTGGCCGCGGCCATGGCGAAGGGACCTCCGGAGCCGATGGTGGCGACGCCGTCATCGGGCTCGATGACATCGCCGTTGCCGCTCACGAGGTAGGTCATTTTGGCGTCGGCCACGAGCAGGAGCGCTTCGAGATGGCGCAGGATGCGGTCGGTGCGCCATTCCTTGGCGAGCTCGACCACCGAGCGCGGCAGGTTGCCGTTGAATTGCTCGAGCTTGGACTCGAAGCGGGCAAACAGGGCGAAGGCGTCGGCCGTGGAGCCGGCGAAGCCAGCGAGGATCTTGTCGTTGTAAAGGCGGCGCACCTTGTGGGCGGTGCTTTTGATGACTTCCTGGCCGAGCGTGACCTGACCGTCGCCGGCCATCACCACTTTATCGCCACGGCGGACGCAGATCACCGTCGTCGATCGGATTCGTTCTTTCATTGTTGTGTGTGCTTCCAGTCTAACGCGTCACACGGCGGAGTACGGTGGGCGCAGGGGCCTGACCTCCTCCGCCGCCGCGTCCGCCGCGTCCGCCGCCCGGGCCGCCTGCTCCGAATGACGGATCGGCGCCGTTTGGCGCAGGTCCGATGGCGGGGCGCGGACCGGTTTCGGGGGGAACGGGCGGAGCGCCGATTCGTTCAGCGTCGCTGCCACGGCCAGCCGGGCCGCCGGTTCGCCGCAACTCAACCCGGTCTCCGTTGACCGTGCCCGTGTAGGCAGTGGTTCCGGTCCGGAACGAGATATTGGAACCGTCGATCTTGCCATCTTCGATGGGTCCGCCAGCCGAACCTCCGCCTCCGGGGCCGAATCCGCCGCCGCCGCCGGAGGATTCTATCGACCCCGTCAGCGTATTCCCGTCCTGGCGGAAGGTGTAAACCGTATCTACGTTGCCGCCGGCAAGGGCCATCGGGTTGCCGGCCGTCGCGTCCGCGACGACTACCGTTGGCCTCCACAGGCCCGTGATGCCGGGCCCCTTGGGAACCTCGCGCTCCCAGGCCGCGACCTGCGGGCGGAGTTTCACTGCCTTGGTGGTAATGGTGGCCGATCCCGGTGTCAGGCCCGGCGAGGCCGCCTGGACTGCGACCGTACCCGCGGACTTGCTGGACTGGACAATGGCCATGCACAGGCCGGCAAACGCCTTGCGTGTGGAACCGCGGACCGGGTCGTGGTCGGTGGGGTCGCCGTTGCCGCTTCCCATCACTGCGCCCGGACCTGTCACCTTGAAGGCGATCTGGTTCTCGGTAATCGGCACGGTCCGGCCTTGGGCGTCCTGAACCTCGGCCGTGACGACGGCAACGTCTTCGCCATCGGCTGAGATCTCCGGACGGTCGACCCGCAGGACGACCTTGGCCGCCGGGCCGGTGGTTTCGCGCTTCGCCGTCATCACCTGCTGCCCGCCCTTAAAGCCGCGCGCCTCGATGGTTCCCGGCGCGTACGCTACGTTCCAGGCCAGATGCTGGTCCTTCTGCATGTCCTTGGCACCGAGACTCCGGCCGTTCAGGAATAGCTCCACCCGGTCCAGGTTCGAGTGGACCCAAACCGCGATCAACTGGCCCTCAAACCCCGGCCAGTTCCAATGCGGGAACACGTGCAGCACCTGCTTGTTGGTCCACCAGGACTGGTAGTAGAAGAAGGTGTCCTTGGGGAATCCGCAGGTGTCGACCACGCCGTACTGCGAGCTGATGTTGGGCCACTGGTAGGGCGACGGCTCGCCGCGGTAGTCAAACCCGGTCCACACGAAGCCGCCCGAGATATAGGGCCTCGCACTGACGAACCGCCACCAGCCTTCGGCCGAACCGCGGCCGGTGGTGGTATAGGGATCGTACGAGGATACCGTGCCTTTTGCGCGGTCGGTTACATAAGCCCCGCGCGTACTGACGGCGCTGACGTTCTCGGTTCCCATGAGGGGTATGGTGGGATGGGTCTTGTGGTAGGCTTCCGCCAGTGGGTCGCCGTAGTTGTAGCCCATCACATCGCAGACGGCGAGTCCGCCCCTGCCCGGTTCGCCCATGGGCGGCGGCGCAATGGATATGGGCCGCGAGGGGTCATGCAGCTTCCCGACGCGCTTCATGGAGGTGAGCAGCTTCAAGCCGGTGTCGGTGACCGCAATGCCTTCCTCGTTGCCCATGGACCACACGAGCACGCTGGGGTGGTTGCGGTTCTCACGGACCAGGTTTTCGAACTGGGCGAGACCGTCCGGGTTCGACGACAGCATGCGGGTTTCACAGAGCACCAGCATGCCGAGTTCGTCGCATGCGTTGAGAAGCTCCGGGGTGGGCGGATTGTGCGAGGTCCGGATTCCGTTGCAGCCCATCTCCTGGAGCGTTCGGACGCGGAAATACTGGACGGCGTCGGGCAGCGCGACACCGACGCCCGCGTGGTCCTGGTGGTTGGCTGTGCCTTTGATCTTCACGGGTTTGCCGTTGAGCAGGAGGCCGCGGCCGGGGTCGAAATTCACGTCGCGAATGCCGAAGCGGGTTTCGTAGCGGTCGGTAACGGCGCCGCCGGATTCCACTTCGGTCACCAGCTTATAGAGGCTGCGCTCCTCGAGCGACCACAGGGCGGGCTGCTTCAAGACGATCTGCTGACTGTAGGCGCGCTCTCCAAATTCGGCGATGGAGGCCGGCATGGTGGCGGCCTTTCCGGCTTCCTTTCCGGAGGGGTCGAGCAGGGTGGAGATCACGCGCACGTTCTGCGCGCCCTTGCCGGCGTTTGCCACCTCCGTCTTGATGGACACGGTGGCGGCGCCCGCCTGGATTTTGGCGGAGGCGAGCGTTCCCCACTTCTTCACGTGGACCGGCGCGGTTTTCACCAGCCAGACGTGCCGGTAGATGCCCGCGCCTTCATAGAACCAGCCGTCGCTGAGGGTTGCGTCCACGCGGATGAGGAGGACATTGCGCTCGCCTGGAAGGGCGAAATCGGTGAGGTCGTAGCTGAACGCGTCGTAGCCGCCGGTGTGCCGGCCGATGTAGTAGCCGTTGAAGACGAGCAAGGTGTCGCGGTAGGAGCCGTCGAACTCGATGGAGATGCGCCGGCCGGCGTCGGAGGCGGGGAGTTCGAAAACGCGGCGATACCAGCCGACGCTGGTTTCGGGATAATCGCGTCCCAGCGGATAGGAGCCTTTGCTGGACAAGGCGGGGTCGTTCGTAAACGGGAGGTCGATGGCCCAATCATGGGGCAGATCGACGGCTTTCCAGTCGCCGTCATCGTAGGCAAGGTTGCTGGGGGAGAGGAAGCCGCCGCTTTTCTGGAATCCGCCCGAGCGGCCGCTGCCGAAGCCGAAATCCTTGGCGGCGTCATTGGCGTGCCCGAAATGGAAGCGCCAGCCGAAATCGAGCAAAGCACGCTCGCGCAACGGCTGCGCGCCGGATGAGGCCTGTGCCTGGCCGGCTTGCGGCGCGGCGGCCACCCCGGGAATACTGACGGCGGTAGCGGCGGGGAGCGCAAGACCGCTTTTCAAAACGTCGCGACGCGACCAATCGCTCATCTGTTATCTCCTTATCTGGCCGGTGCAGGGGCGGCCAGAGCGCTATTACAGCACAGATAAGGGGTGCATGCGGCATTTCCGCGAACAACGTCG
>PLGA01000580.1:0-1438 GCA_003139735.1 Bryobacterales bacterium
AAATCGATCATCATGATCGCGTTCTTCTTTACGATTCCAATCAGGAGCACGATGCCGATAATGGAAATAACGTTCAGATCCACTTTGAAGAGCATCAGTGCGAGCATGGCGCCCACGCTTGCCGACGGCAGCGTGGAAATGATCGTTAGTGGATGGACCAGGCTCTCATACAAAATACCGAGAACGATATACACCGCCAGCAGCGCCGTCAGAATCAGGATGGGCTCGGTGCTCAGCGACTGCTGGTACGCCAGCAGCGTGCCGGCGGGAAAGTCCTGGATCGTGGAAGGCGTGCCGAGCCGCTTTTCCGCCTGGCTGATGCTCGCAGTGGCGTCGCTCAGCGACACATTCGGCGCGAGGTTGAAGGACACGGTGACCGAGGGGAATAAGCCCGTATGGTTGACGGCCAGCGGTATCGTGTTGGATTGGCCCCTGGCCACCGCAAGCAGCGGAATTTCACTGCCGCTGGACGTCGGAAGATAGATGTCTTTCAGTCCTTCCGGGCTTTGCCAAAACTGCGGAGCGACTTCCAGCACCACGTAATATTGATTTAACTGTGTGTAGATGATCGATACTTCCGATTGGCCGAATGCGCTGTATAACGCCGAATCCAGCGACTGCACGGTGAGGCCGAGCTTTGCCGCCGTGACGCGATCGTAGGTCATCAGCTCATCAAGGCCGCCATTCTGCTGGTCCGAGCTAACATCCTGTAGACCCGGCAGGCGCTTCATCGCGTTGAGCAGGATAGGTCCCCACTTGGTAAGATCCTGCATGTTGTCGGATTGAAGGGTATACTGATACATTGCATTGCTGGACCGGCCTCCGATGCGCAGATCCTGCACGGCTTGGAGAAACGCGGAAGCCACTTGCAGACGGTTCAGTTGCGGGCGCAGGCGGTCGATGATCTGGGCGGCGCTCACGTTCCGCGCCGCCAGCGGCTTCAGCGCGACGTAGAGGGAGCCGGTATTGGTGGCCCCGTTGCCGCCGGTAAACCCAATCACATTCGCGACGGCTGGATCGTTCTTGATCACGGCCCCGATCCGCTGGATGGAGTCGTCCATCGCCGGGAAGGACGAATCCTGCGGCCCTCGCGCGGAGCCGCTGATCGCTCCCGTATCTTCCTGCGGGAAGAAGCCTTTCGGAATCCGGACGATCAGCACCCCATTGAGCGCAATGGTGAGGAAGAGAACGACGAGAGTGGAAGCCGGATGATCGAGCACCCAACGCAGGCTCCTTCGATACAACGACAGCACCCAGTCGAAGAACCTCTCGCTAACCGTGTAGAGGCGTCCATGCTCTTGCGCACGCTGGTCTTTCAACAAGTAGGCGCACATCATCGGCGTGGTGGTCAGTGAGATGACCATCGACACCAAAATGGCCGTCGAAAGAGTGACGGCGAATTCGCGGAAGAGGCGGCCAACGATTCCGCCCATCAACA
>PLGA01000580.1:1457-4659 GCA_003139735.1 Bryobacterales bacterium
TTCTCCATCACCACGATGGCGTCATCCACCACAAATCCCGTTGAGATGGTCAGGGCCATTAGCGAGAGGTTGTCGAGGCTATATCCGAACAGATACATCACTGCGAGCGTCCCGATCAGCGAGACAGGCACCGCGACGGCGGGAACCAGCGTGGCGCGGCCGTTGCGCAGGAAAACGAATACCACGACGATGACAAGCCCGATGGAAATCAGCAGCGTCCTCTCGACGTCGCCGACCGATGCGCGGATGGTCGTGGTCCGGTCGAGAACAATGGTGGTATCGATGCCGAGCGGAATAGATGCCTGGATAGATGGAAGTTGCGCGCGTATGCGGTCCACCGTGTCAATGATGTTGGCGCCGGGCTGGCGGTAGATGCTGACGGAGATGGAGCGCTTGCCGTTCAAATAGCCGGCGGCGCGGACGTTTTGCACGGAGTCCGTTACCTCTGCGACATCGGACAGCCGGATCGCCGCGCCGTTCTTATAACCGACCACCAGCGGCTTGTAGCCCTCCGCGAGCGAGATCTGGTCGTTGGCTAGGATGTCCGCGGTCACAATGCCATCGGAGATTTGGCCTTTCGCCAAGTCCGCGTTCTGCAGGCTCAGCATGGACTGCAAACTCGCAAGGCTAAGTCCGTAGCTGGCCAATTGCGTCGGATTGGCGTCCACTCGCACGGACGGCAGCGCGCCGCCTCCGACGCTGACTTGCCCCACGCCCTGTATCTGCGATAGCTTCTGTTCGACGACCGTGGAGGCTTCGTCATACACCTTTGCGGGGCCGTATTTGGCCGAGGTAAGACCGAGGATCATGACCGGGGCGTCCGAGGGATTGACCTTGCGATACGTCGGATTGCCGGGCATGTTGGCGGGCAGATAGGTTCGCGCCGCATTGATGGCAGCCTCCACGTCGCGCGCCGCGCCGTTGATGTCGCGGCTCAGGTCGAACTGAATGGTGAGCGATGTGCTGCCGAGCGTGCTTGCGGACGTCATCTCTGTCACACCCGCAATATGACCGAGCTGCCGCTCCAGGGGAGTGGCCACGGACGACGCCATAATGTCGGCGCTGGCCCCCGGCAAACCGGCGTTAACCGAAATGGTCGGAAAGTCCACCTCCGGCAGGGGCGATACCGGCAGCACCTCAAACGCGACCGCCCCGGCAAGGGCGATCGCCGCCGTGAGCAGCGTCGTAGCCACTGGCCGGTGAATGAAGGGCGCGGAAATGTTCATGCGGGGCCTGCCAGTTCCGCGCCTCCGATTTCCGGTTGGCTGGACTTGTGGGAAAAACGGCGCCCCAGATTGTCAAAGAAGATATAGATGACGGGCGTGGTGTAAAGCGTGAGAGCCTGGCTCAGCAGCAGTCCGCCCACCATGGCGATGCCCAGCGGCTTGCGCAACTCGGAACCGAAGCCGGTTCCCAGCGCCAGCGGCAGCCCAGCCAGCAGCGCCGCCATGGTGGTCATCATAATGGGGCGGAAGCGGAGCAGGCAGGCGTCGAAAATCGCGTCCGTCGCGTTCTTGCCGTGCTTCCGCTCGCCTTCCAGCGCGAAGTCCACCATCATAATGCCGTTCTTCTTCACAATGCCGATCAGCAGGACGATGCCGATGATCGCAACCATGCTCAAATCCTGGTGAAAGAGAATCAGTGCGAGGAACGCGCCGACGCTCGCCGACGGCAGGGTGGACAGAATGGTAATCGGGTGTACAAAGCTCTCATACAGAACGCCAAGCACGATATACACCGTCACCAGCGCGGCAAGAATGAGCAACGGCACGCCCGCCAGCGAATTCGTGAACGATGCCGCCGTGCCCTGAAACCCCGCCTGCAGGGTGGGAGGCATGTGCATGTCTTTCTGCACTTTGTTGACGCTGGTAATGGCATTGCCCAGCGCGGCATTCGGCGCGAGATTGAACGATACGGTGATGGCCGGAAACTGCCCCTGGTGGGTAATGGCAAGTGACTCCGTCGTCTTCTCGAAATGCGCAAAAGCGCTCAGCGGAATCGCGGCGCTCGGAGTCGAACTGGTAATGCCCGCCGACGCGGCCCCCTTGCTGGACGCCGCCGTCGCGGCGCTCGCCGAGAGCGCATTCCCGGGAGGAGCGAGGGTATTCGCGGATGGAGTGTACAATGCCGACTTCGTCAGCGAATTGGACCCGGCGGAGGACGACCCGGATGACGCAAAAGAGGAAGAGGCTCCCGCGCCGGTCGCGCCTGAAGACGCATTGGCCTGTATGTAAAGCTGGTTCAGCTTATTGGGATCCTTTTGAAACTCCGGCTGACTCTCGAGAATGACATGGTACTGGTTTACCTGGGTATACATCGTGCTGATCTGCCGCTGGCCAAAGGCGTCATAGAGAGTGTTATCGATAGTCGAAGGCGCGACGCCAAGCCGCGAGGCGGTGACCCGGTCGATCACCAGGGATACCGCCAGCCCTCCCAATTGCTGATCGGTAGCCACGTCTTCCAGTTCCGGCAACTGTTTCAGCCGCGTCACGAAACGGTTGGTCCAGTCGTTCAGCTCATTCGCATCGGGATCCTCAAGCGTGTACTGGTATTGCGTGCGGCTCACCCGGTCGTCTACCGTAATGTCTTGCACCGGCTCCATGAACAACTGGATTCCTTGAACCTGGTTCAATCTGCGGTTGAGTCTGCGAATCAGGTCAGACGCACTGATGTTGCGCTGGCCGAGCGGTTTTAGATTGATCGACATTCGTCCGCTGTTCGTGGTTGTGTTCGTTCCGTCCGCGCCGATAAACGACGAAAGGCTTTCCACGGCCGGGTCCGCCAGAATCGCCTTCGTAAGCTCCAGTTGCTTCTCCGCCATGGCCTTTGGGCCAATCGCCGGCGGCGCCTGCGATATGCCCTGGATTACGCCCGTGTCCTGTATTGGGAAGAATCCCTTAGGAATCACGATGTAGAGGAAGACCGTAAGCCCCAGCGTGGCCACCGCCACCAACAGCGTAATCGTCTGGAATCGAAGGACGAACTTCAGCGTCCGGCCGTAGAACGCGATCATCCCCTCGAAAGCGCGCTCCGAGGCCCTATAGATGCGCCCCTGCTGCTCCTTGGCCTGGCGCCGCAAGATGCGCGCGCTCATCATGGGCGTGAGGGTAAGGGAAACCACCGCCGAAAGGACGATGGTAACGGCAAGCGTCACGGCGAACTCCCGGAACAGGCGCCCCACCACGTCGCCCATGAATAACAG
>PLGA01000395.1 GCA_003139735.1 Bryobacterales bacterium
GTCACTTCGCGGCCGAAGCGGGTGAGGAAATTGGCCTCTTCCATGGCGGAATCGCCGCCGCCGACCACCATGATGTTCTTATTGCGGTAGAAGAAGCCGTCGCAGGTGGCGCAGGAGCTGACGCCATGGCCGATCAGCTTTTGCTCGGAAGGCAGGTCCAGCCAGCGCGCGGTGGCCCCGGAGGCGACGATCACGGTGCAGGTTTCGATCCACTCACCCTCGATGTTGAGGCGGAACGGGCGCGCGGAAAAGTCGGCGTCCAGGACGGTCCCGTGGGCGTATTCGGCGCCGAAGTTTTGCGCCTGCTTGTTCATGTTCTCGACCAGGTCGGGGCCGTTGATGCCTTCGGGAAAGCCAGGGAAGTTTTCGACCAGGGTGGTGAGCGAGAGCTGGCCGCCGGCGTGATGCCCGCCAATGACAAGCGGATTGAGGTTGGCGCGGGCGGTATAGATGGCGGCCGTGTTGCCGGCGCACCCGGAACCGATAATGACGACGTTTCGCATTGGCAAAACTCAATTTACCACGGGCGGCGCGGTCAACTGATCAAGCGGGCCAGGCCGAATGCGACGGCGGAGGCCAGGCCGCCGATGACGAGGGTTTGCAGACCTCCGCGGAGGGGCGGGATCCCGGTCAGCTTGCCTTTGACGTAGCCGAAGACGAAGAGGGCAATGAGGGTCACCGCCGCGGAAAATGAGAGGCCCGTGAAAATGTCGTTTGAAAGCATATAGGGCGTAAGCGGCACCATGCCGCCGGCGATATANNTCGAAGCGCATCATGAAATCCACCCAGCGCTTCTGGTCGGCGCTGATGGCCGTCACGACGGGCGCAATGGCCTCTTCGGTCATGCCATAGCCGCGGAAGACGTCGGCCACTTCTTCGCGTTCCTTGTCGGGCAGGCGCTCGGTTTCGTAGACCTCGCGGCGGCGCTCGGATTCGTAATGGTCGCGGTCGGTGCGGGCCGCCAGGTACCCGCCGAGACCCATGGCGATGGACCCGGCGGCTATTTCCGCGAGGCCGGCAATCACCACCACGTGGACCTTGGTGAGGGCTCCGGTAAGGCCCGCCGCCAGGGCGAACGGGACGGTCAATCCGTCGGACATTCCAATGACGACGTCGCGGACGGTTTCCGAAGCTTGGAAGTGTGTTTCGACGTGCGGCGAAGCGGGCATAGATTCAAGATATCGCACGCCCGCGGGCTGTCGCGCGGTGTTTCAGGCGGTGCACGACGAGGCCGACGAGGGCGTCGGCCGCAGACCAGGGGGTCTGCCCCACCCACTCATCGAAATCCGCATCGCTTCAGGCGGCGGCTTCGGCCAGCGCCTTGGCGAGGAGATCATGGACGCGCAGTCGCTCCGCCCATGAATGGGTGTAAGCCATGTCGAGCGCCGGACTTGCGGCCAGGATTCCCAGGATGTCGTACCACTGGCGCTGGGAAACCTCGCCGCCCTCGCGATACCAGCGAAGCTTGGCCAGCAGGATGTCTTCGGCGGTTGCGAAGGGGTACTCAACCGGGTCGTCGAGAAAGGCAAGAGGGGCGCGCGTCGCCCGCTCCAACTGGCTCAGATGAAAATCCTCCGTGGCGGGAAAGATGTCCACCTTAGTCCCCAGCGGAATATAAATCACGTTGAAGGCGCGGCGGGCGGCGATGGCTGCGCGCATTTGGTCCGGTTCCGCATACCAATCGGCGCCAAGCTCGCGCGCCAATCTCTCGGTCTGCGGCGCCGCTATGATTGCGACGACATCAATGTCCATAGTCGCGCGCGCCACGCCCCGGACGGAGGAGGCGAGCGACCCGCCAACCAGGTAGGGTATGCCAAGGCGGTCAAAGGCCGCCACGAGCGGCCTAAGCGTTTCGGCTAATGGGTCCATCGTTGGGAAGCGCGTCGCCATACGCCTTGCGGAACAACTCGGGACCGAGCGTCATCCGGGCGTAGCGCAGGAGAATCTCGTGCTCGTCCGCGCGAGGATGCCGTTCCCGCAGACCAGCCTCCGCGAGACGGCGCACCGAGTTGGACCACTCGAGCGTCCGTTGGAGCTTCACTTCCGGCGGCGTCCGCCGCTGGATGTCCAGAAAGACTTTCCAGGCTTCGGGCGAGGTATCGCGCGGACGCATGCTCACTCTTGCAGTTTACATGATGGCGGTCGGCGGCGCGGGTTCGTCGGGACGGCCGGCATTGGCAAGGGGCAGGCGGATCATCAGCGCCGCCAGGCCGATCAACACCAGAATGGACAGCCAGGCCGATCCCGACCACGTGGCATCCGGCAAAATGGCGTGACCCTTGCTCTTTTCCGCGGCGCGGAAACCGGCGACCACCAGTCCGCAGAGGGCTTCTCCCGCGATGAGGCCCGCGGCGGTCAGCACGCCGGCGTTTTCGATGCGGGCCCTCTGCGCCTCGTTGAAACCGCCTTTGTCGCGGTACTTGTCCGTCAGCCAGCGGAAGATGCCGCCGACGAAAATGGCGAACGTGGTCTCGAGCGGCAAGTACATTCCGACGGAAAACAGCATGGGGCTTTTCACCTCGACCAGGATCAGCCCAAAGCCCATGAAAATGCCGACAACCACGAGCGGCCACGCCATGTTGCCGCCCACGATGCCCTGCGCGAGGGAGGCCATCAGTCCGGCCTGCGGCGCCGGAAGCTGGGGCGAACCGAAGGTGTAGGCGCGGTGCAGCCACATTAACGGGAAGAACAACGCCAGGCTGGATGCCGCGATGCCGAGTAGGTCGCCTATCTGCATCTTGGCGGGAGTGCCGCCGAGAATATGTCCGGCCTTGAGGTCCTGCAACATCTCGCCCGCCACCGCGGAAGAGACGCAGACCACGGCCGCCACGCCAAGCACCGCGGCAATGCCCGCGTTGCCGTGCAGACCCATGGAAATCATGAGCAGAGCGGCGATCACGAGTGTGCACAGTGTGAGGCCGGAGACGGGGTTGTTGGAGGAGCCGATCATGCCCACCAGGTTTCCCGAGACTGCCGCGAAGAAGAAGCCGAGCACGAGCATGACAACGGCCGCCACCAAGGCCGCGCCGATGACGCCGGTAAAGTAGTAGTAGAGCGCGATCATGCAGACGAAAACGGCTGCCAGTCCGGCGAAGACCGTCTTACTGCTCAAGTCGCGCTGAGTGCGGCTGGTGGCCTCATGAGCGGCGGCGGACTTCTTCAGATCGGCCACCGCGCGCCGCATGCCGATGCCCAGGCTCTTGCGCATGCGAAAGAGCGTGAAAGAAGCGCCCACCAGCATGCCGCCGACCGCGAT
>PLGA01000114.1 GCA_003139735.1 Bryobacterales bacterium
CATTTTAAACGAGGCTTGACATTGTTTTAGGATAATCAAGCTATAAATGTTTAATTTGATGTATACTCTATTTGGTCCGGCGAGACGGAATGGAGACGCCGGCGGCGCCGTGACGGTTTGACGCGGGGGAGGAGCCAGTGAAGGCGATCTTGGGAGTATTGCTGTTCTTGTCCTCGCTTCGGGCCGGGGTGATATACGACATCACCGACCTGGGCGTTCTTCCTGGCGGTACGACAACTTCGGCCGCAGCCATCAGTTCCAACGGCAATGTCGCCGGCTCCGGCGACTCGGCAAGCGCCATCTCCCAGGCTTTCCTGTGGACCGCCGCCGCCGGCTTGCAAGGGATCGGCAGCAGCTTGTTTGCCTTCGGAACAGGCGTAAACGCGGCCGGGTTGGTCGTCGGCTACCAGTGGGCCGATGACTTCTCCACATACAACGCGTTCCTGGGCAACGCCACAGGGACCGCGCCGATTCCCACCCTCGGAGGCGCCAACAATGCGGCGACAGGCGTCAATAACGCCGGTACGGTGGTGGGATACTCCGACACCCTAAACGGGGGCACGCAGGCGTTCAGCTATAGCGCCGGCGTCCTCACGGCGCTGGAAGGCCCCGATGACAGCCGCGCCAACGCCATCAACAGCGGAGGAGCGATCGCCGGGCAAGGCGACATCAACGAACTGACCCATCCAATCCTATGGAGCGGCGGAACATGGACGGACTTAGGCGTACCGTCCGGGTTCCAGTCAGGTTACGCGACGGCTATCGCGGATGGTGGGTATGTAGCCGGCACGCTCAACGATGGCATCGGCGGAACCATGGCCTTCGTTTGGCAGTCCGGTGGAATGTCCGAGGTCGGCTCCTTGACGTCCGGCGGCGACAGTCAAGCTTACGGCGTCAACTCAAGCGGATGGGTTGTGGGCACGTCGGACGGCACAGCCTTCCTGTACGATGGCGCTGCCATGTACGACCTCAATGCCTTGTTAGCCCCTACCACATCCGCATGGCAACTCACGGAGGCGGATGCCATCAACAATCTGGGGCAGATCGTGGGCGTCGGGGATATTGACGGGGACCAGCACGCATTCCTGCTCAACCCGGTATCCAGCACGCCCGAACCCGCCAGCTTTGCGCTGGTATGCGCCGCGATGACCCTGATCGCGGCCAAGCGACGCCTTCGTACCAAAGGAAAATCCAGATGACCAGACGCGACCTATTGAAACTGTCTACAGCGGCGGCGGCCGCCGCGGCGTTTCGATCTCCCGCTTCCGGCGCCACCCCTTATTCCATGCCCGGCCTATTTCCAGCACGGGTCGTGGCTGTCAAGCATTCCGGCGCGAGCGTCAACATGGTCCAGCAGACGGGACCTATCCAGCTCATGGTCCGCTCCGGAATTGCGGCGCTGACCGGCCAATCGAGCTACATCGCGGGTTGGCGCAAGCTGTTCCAACCGGGCGACGTGGTCGTCATCAAGGTCAATCCCAGTTGGTATCCCCAGACTTCCACCTGCCCAGCTTTGTTGCTGGAAGTCATCAACGGCCTGCTGCTGGCTGGCGTCTCGCCCAAGAGCATCATCGTATACGAGCGCTACCAGTACCTGCTGGGTTTTCTGACGCCCTTCCTGCCCCCGTGGGTCACTACCGCGTTTGTCGCCCCCGGATACTACGTCGACGATCAGACCCCGCTGTTCCAGGGTTTGACCAACACCCTCGGCTATGACCCGCAGTACTATGTGAACCTGCCGCAGTACCTCGAGCCATGGCAGAGCGCGAGCAATCCGGCCGATACCTGTTCCCACGTCGCCAAAATCCTTACCACCGTGGCGACTAAGATAATCTCCCTGGCCCAGCTGAAGGATCACCAGGCCAGCGGCGTCACCTTGAATCTCAAGAATCTGTCGGCCGGCTGCGTTAACAACTGGAACCGGTTCCATGACAACGGCATCAACGTCATGGATCCGGTCATTCCGACTGTCGTTTCCCTGCCCGTGCTGCGCAACAAAGTGACGCTGGGAATCATCGACGGCATAAACTGCCTGTGCGACGGCGGACCCCTGAACTACGCGGACCCAGCGTACGGGTTCGTATCCTCGCTCAACACCATTCTCATGGCCACGGATGTTGTGGCGGCGGACCGGGTCGGCTGGGTGATGATCGATGCGGAGCGGGCCAAGAAGGGCCTGCCGCTCGAAGCGGTGGCCGGCAATGACGGCTATGATCTTTACACGGACCGCGAGGTCGGGCACATTACGACTGCGGGCCAGATGGGCCTCGGCGAGTGTCGCGACGCCTACATCAACCAGGAAACGATCACCCTGGCGTAAGTTCGTAATCGCCCAGGCAATCCGTACGCGGCGGGTGGCGGGACTTGCGCTACGTCACTTCAGCCTGCTCTTGAGCGTTCCCCCTGCTTCTTCCACCTCTACGTTCGTGGCTTGCCGGGTCTTCCGCTCCACCAGCTCCACTTTGCCGGCCGGCCAGGTTCTTGCCCACCGCTGCTGCCGACCCAACCTAAACTATGCACGCTAGCTGAAAGAACACAACGCCCGGCAGCGCGCCCGCGTTCCGGATTTCGTTCAATTTCCCGACAGCCCGAAAGCACGGCAGTACAGAAGATCCTGGCCAAACTCGTCAACCAAGCCGAACGCGCGGGAGGTGGCCCGTACCACCACCGGGGCAACAACTTGAACCCGCTCGACATAGGGGCCGACGGCGTTGGAGGTTGGTCAATGGTTTTGAAGTGGGGTTCATGGACAAGTGCCTACGCTGGCGCACTTGCTATGCGGCGTGCCGGCTACGAGGTCTTTTCCTGGGCGCGGTTGTTTCATGCCGCCCTAAAGCCTGGGCGGCGGCGGCGACCACCAGCATGTTCAAGCTCACGCCCTCGCTTTCAGCTTGAGCAGCCAATCGGGCGTGCAAGCCCTTGGGCATTCGTACCCGGAATTGCCCGCTCGACGTAGCAGGCGCACTCGGCTTCGGTATGGGATCGCCGTGCTTGCGGCAGCTCAGCAGGTAGGAACGCACGGCATCCCGGCCATTCACTATGGCCTGTTCGGGCGTTTCTCCGTCCGAGTGGCACCCCGGAAGGTCTGGGTATTCGATCAAGAACCCACCGCCGTCTTCAACTGAAAGCGGGCGAATCGTGAATGGATACTTGTCGATATTGGCGAACTCAGTCATGGTCGGGCTCCTCCAACTTGCTAATAAACTCTAAGAAGTAACGCACGTACCAGGGTTTGATCGGAATGTGCTTCGGCACCGTGGTTCTGCCCGCCCTCGGGTGCCGGAATGTCACATGGCTTGTGCCGCCCTGACGGTTAACGTCTACACCGAAGCGACGTGCGACGACTTCCAGGTCCTCGATGCGCCAGTTGCGGGCGTTCCTCCGCATTCCCGCAAGGATCTTCCTGGCATTGGACACGACTGTATGGTACCGAATACGGCACCATGGAACAAGGCCGGCGGGGCGTGTCGGTAACTTGGCACTGGGCCGTGTAACGCCCAAACCGTTGAAATTACTTCCGCACCGCTTAATTTCGTGGATCGGGAATAAGGAACCCGTTTGCGGCCGTTTTGAAGTGCTCCACCTGCCGCATTGTCGGCGGCGCGGAGGGGCGTCGCGACCATGCCACGCTAGAAGGCTCCCATGTCGGCTGAGGTCAGCGCCTATTCGCCAGCCGTCCGCGTCATTTCCGCCTCCGCAGTCCGAAATCGATGTGATATGCTTCCCCCTGGCAAGGAGTCACTCAGATGGAACGAAAGCATGCGTCCGATTATCCCCAGGAGTTGCTGGACCTGTTTAACCGCTACGTCCACGGCGAGGTAGACCGGCGCGGGTTCATGGATGGCGCCAAGAAATTCGCCATCGGCGGTTTGACGGCAGCGGCGATATTTGAGAGTCTCCGCCCGAATTACGCCTGGGCGCAACAAGTCCCCAAAGACGACGGCCGCATCAAGACCGAGTCCGCCACGGTCGCCTCGCCGCAGGGCAATGGCAGCATCAAGGGCTACCTGGCGCGTCCGGCGAACGCCGCCGGAAAGCTGCCGGGAGTGCTGGTGATCCATGAGAACCGGGGGCTGAATCCCTACATCGAGGACGTGGCGCGGCGTCTGGCGGTCGCCAATTTCATCGCCTTCGCGCCGGACGGTCTTACCAGTGTGGGCGGCTATCCGGGTGACGACGAAAAAGGCGCGGCGCTCTTCGGCCCCGTGGACAAACCCAAGATGACCGAGGACTTCATCGCGTCCGCGCGCTGGCTGAGGGCGCGTACCGATTGCACCGGCAAGATCGGCGCTGTGGGCTTCTGTTTTGGCGGCGGCATTGTCAACACGCTGGCCGTGCGCCTGGGCGCCGACCTTTCCGCCGGAGTGCCTTTCTACGGCGCCCAACCCTCCGCCGAAGACGCCGCCAAAATCAAGGCCCCTCTGCTGCTCCACTATGCGTCCCTCGACACGCGCATCACCGGCGGATGGCCGGCCTATGAGGCGGCCCTCAAAGCCAACCACGCGACTTACACCGCCTACATCTACGAGGGCGCCAATCACGGCTTTCACAACGACACGACGCCGCGTTACGACGAGGCCGCCGCCAAGCTCGCCTGGCAGCGTACGCTCGATTTCTTCAACAAGTATTTGCGGTAGTCAGCGCAGCCCTGTCACGGCATAGGTCTTCGACAAGACGTTGACGGGTGAGTAGATGTAAGACTTGCAATCGGGGCTGACGCGTATCGGCGTCAGGTCGAGAAGGCCGACCGGGTTCGCCGCCAGGTCCCGCCACGGCTGCGGCGCGCCGGTCCGCGGGTCCAGCTTCCACAGGCGCGGCTGAGGCTCGTCGTAGCGGTGCATCACCAGTTGGCCGTCCGGACACCATTGGAGAGGTGTGAAGCCCGGCTTCAGGTTGGGCACGGTACGGGGCTTCCCTTCCGCGGTGGGGAAGATCGCGATACGCCCATCGTTCGTCACCGCGGCGACGGAGCGGCCGTCGGGCGAAACCACGATAGGGCTTCGCCGCTCGTGGCGAATGCCCGCCGGAGTAATCTCGCGGGGCGGCCCTCCCTCGATCGATTGCGCGTAATAGCTCATGCTCTTCCCGTCCGCGATGCCCGCGAAGACAAAGCTCTTTCCGTCCGGTAGCCACGCCGCGCCCAGATGGTCGATACCGTCGGCGGCAAACTGCCGGCTCTCGCCCGGCCCGGCGGGCAGCAGCGAAAGCGCGGCCGGCGCCCCGGCCGGACTGGCCGGGTTGGCGATGGCCCAGCGGCCATCCCGCGAGAGGGCCAACGGCAGGCCAACGCCCAGGCGCGTCGCCGGCGACAAGCGGTCCGCACCGCGCAGGTAGGCTTCGTAATCCTGCCTTGTGGCGTCGCCGCTTTCCGAGAACAGGATGGAGCCGTCCGGCGAGATGTCCCGAACCTGCGACTGGTCCTGCCAGGAGAGGTCCGTTGCCATGCCGTCTTCCGACACGCGAATCATGGAGGCGGCCAGCGAGTGAAACGAGATCAGAACGCGCCCGTCTTTATAGATGTCCTCCATGCTGGCGTAGAAGGGAAAAGACGCCACGCGGCGGTCCAGGCCGCCCGAACGGTTCGCGGCCCAGATCGCCATGTTCGTCCCCTGGCGGGCGGCGGCGAACCACACGCCTTTGCCGTCGGGAGTCCAGGCGAGGCCGCGCATGGAGTTGTACCGTCCCGAAACCCTGCGAGCGGACTTGTCCGAGAGATTGACGACCGTGACCCACCCCGCGGAATCGTCGGAGATCGGGTGCTCCAGGAAGGCGATGGCATCGCCGTTGGGCGAAACCCTGAGGCCGTCGATGTACCCGCTTGCGGAGGGCGGCTTGTACAGGACCGCGCCGATTGGATACTCGATGCGCGATTGACCTTGCGTCACCCGCACCGCGGCAAGCTTGCCGTCGGGGGACCAATCGGCCGCGGAGACGTCCTCGGCGCGCTTCAACTCGCCGCCCTCGGAAAGGGGCGCTTCGGCCAAGGCGCCGACGACTCCATGCTGGGTCTGGCGTTCCGGAATGCAGAGCGCCAACTTGTCCTCCCTGGAAACCGCGAACAGCATGGCGTTGGGACGGCCGAGAGGCGTGGCGGCGAAGGAGCCGGAGGTCCTTGTCTCATATAACCCCCACTCGGGACCGTCCCACGCGGCGGAGTAGACCACCTCGCCGCCCGAGGTGAACCGGGCGGCCGAAACCGTGCCGCGCCGGAAAGTGACCCGCCGATACGAAGGCGGCGCCGCCGCGCGTTGGAGAGACAGAGCCAGCAGGCCGGCGACAGCCAGGAGCGCAATCGCCGCGACGCCCAGGAGGGTGGCCCGCAAGCCGCGGCCGGGCTGTTTGGGTGCGGCGCGCCCGGCCAACGACTCCAGCAGGAACGCCAGGTCCCGCGCCGATTCGAAGCGTTCGTTGGGCTGTTTCGCCAGACACCGCTGCACCGCGCCGTTGAGGGCCGCCGGGTCGGCAATCCCCGGCATCTCCACCGGCAAGGGCGGCGCTTCCTGGCGCAGCGTGGCATTCATTTCCTCGACCCAGGTCGCCCCCGTAAAGGGCCGCTTCCCGGCCAGCATCTCGTAAAGAACCACGCCCAGGCTGAAGATGTCGGAAGCGGGGCCGGCGGGCTCGGCGCGAACCTGCTCGGGCGAAAGGTAGCCAGGGCTCCCGAGTACCGCGCCGGCTTCGGTCCGGTGGGCCCCAGCTTCTTGCGCGGAGGGCGAATCGGGCAGCCTGGCCAAGCCGAAATCCAGGATCTTCACCACGCCGCCGCGCGCCACGAAGATGTTCTCGGGCTTGAGATCGCGGTGCACAATTCCGAGCGCGTGGGCCGCGCCCAGGCCGCGGGCGATTTGCTGGGCGTACGCGACGGCCAAGATCGCCGAGAGCGGCTCTTTGAGACGCTCCCGCAGAGTTTCGCCGCGCAGCAGTTCCGAGACCAGGTACGGCGCTCCGTCTTCGCGCCCGAAATCGTGGATTGTAAGAACGTTCGGGTGGTTCAGTGAGCCGGCGGCGCGGGCTTCGCGTTCGAAACGAGCCAGCCGCGCCTCGTCGTTTCCAAAGGCCGCCGGGAGGAGTTTTATGGCGACATCGCGCCCGAAACGCGGATCGTGCGCGCGGTAGACCTCGCCCATGGCGCCCGCTCCGAGCGGTTCGACGATTTCGTAAGGACCGAGGCGGCTTCCCGAACCGAGGCGGAAAGGGGGATGGGCGGTTTCCATGACTGGCTCAGCCAGAAAATACGCCGCCTCCCGATCGTGCTTCAGCAAAGAGAGCGCTTCCGCCTTGAGATCGGGGTCGCCTTCGCAGGCCGTCTCGACGAAGGCCGCCTGCTCGGCCGGAGGGATCTCCAGCGCGGCTTCCAGAATCGCCTTGACGCGGTGGTGGCGCTCAGGACTGGTGGACGGCATTTCGGCTTAGCTCGCGGTGCAACCACGCCCTGGCCACACGCCAGTCGCGCTTCACCGTGGCCGGTGAGACGCCCAGCGCATGAGCCGTCTCCTCGATACTCAGACCGCCGAAATAGCGCAGTTCAACGATCTGCCTTTGCTGCCGGTCCACGCGCTCGAGCGCGTCGAGCGCTTCGTCCAACTCGATCAGGTTGACGTCCGGAGCCGCGGCCAATTCTCCCGCGTCCTCAACGCACACCGGCGCTATCCCGCCGCCGCGCTTGGCCCGGTTGCGCGTGCGCGCGTAGTCCACCAGGATTTCGCGCATCAGATGAGCGGCGACCGAAAGGAACTGCACGCGGTCGCCCCATGCGGCCTGGTGCTGAGCGGCCAGCCTGAGATAGGCCTCGTTCACCAGGGCCGTGGGTTGCAGCGTGTGGTTGGGCCGCTCTCCCCGCATGCAGGCGGCGGCGACCCTGCGCAGCTCCCGGTAGAGGAGCGCGGCCAACTCGCTCGCTTCGGCTGGCCCGCGAACCTCGGCGCCCGGCCCCCGCGGCGTCACCATAATCGGCTCCTAATGCCCGATATTCCCGCCTAGAATACCACAGCCGTGCCCCCAAAACGTTGGGTGGGCCCGCGCGTTTTCCACGCATGACCCTCTTCGGAAAGAAATGTCGCAATTACAGTCAGAGGTCATCCAATGAACAGCTTCACAGTTCTTAACTTCGGGGCTTTTCGCCTGACGGCGGCGCTTTGCTGCCTGGGCGTCCTTGCTACCGGGAGCCGGGCCGCCGGCTTCCAGGCGCGCTGGAACGAACTCGCGCCGCTGCTGGAGGGGCGCGAACTATCGATTCCGTTGCAGGGAGGAGCCGTGGTGACCGGCGAATTGCTGAACGTGCGCACGGACTCCCTGAATCTGGATATCCGGAAGGTCTCCGGCCGGACGGAGTACCGCAAAGGCCCGGCATCCATTCCGCGTGGGTCGGTGACCACGATACGCGCTACCAAGACGCAGGGCGCCTGGGGCAGGCGCATGGGCGTGCTGATTGGGCAGATCGCCGGGCTTATCGCGGGCGGCGAGCTCGTGGCGCACCTGGCGACAACGGAGCGATCCGGAGTGCCCACCTTCGTTGCAGTCGATGTGGGCGCCACCGTGGCCGGCTACTACCTGGGCAAATCCAGGGACAAACGCGAGCTGGAGATCGCCGTCGTGCCGGCTTCGGAGGCGGAGCGCCAGGGCGCCGAGGTTGCTCCGGCGGCGACCGGACAGGAACGCGGGGAGCGAAAGCCGTGATGCCGAGCGGCCGGTTCGGCAGCGAGCAACGATCGGCCTGGACTTGCTGGGCAACATGGCCAGCGAGTTTTGGCCCGACCTGAACGCGGATGGCGCGGCGGCCGCCGGCGCAGAGGAGAAGACATGCAGACAACGATTAGGATACGGATCGCCATCGCGGCGCTGGCGGGCCTCGCCGCGGCGCCGATGTTTTCGCAGGAAGCGGTGCACAGGAGCATCGAAGTTTACGCAATGGGATCGTACAGCCGGATTTCCGAGGTCGCCAACCCTTACATTTTCGGCTCAACGCAGAAAATGAACGCCGGTGGAGGCTTCTTCGGCGCCGGATTCGGCGGACGCCTCGGCCCGGTCGGCTTGCAGACGGAGTTCCTGCAGTCCAGGATGTCCGGAGCGGCGCAAATACCCTGCCTCAATACGGGCGCCTTGAACATCGTGGTGGAGAAGCGCACCGGGAGGATTCGGCCCGGCGGCATCGCCGGAGTCGGCGGCGCCGAGGATGCCGGGAACTCCTATCTATTCCTTCAGGCTGGCGCAGGCGTGACCGTGATGCTGACCCACAGCCTGTTCATACGGCCGCAGGTTCGGGTGCAGGATTGGGAGCGCCTCGGGGTTTTGATGGGTTCCCACCACACGGCCGTTTCCGCCGTAGTGGCAATTGGATACCGGTTCCCAGCGTCGCAGTAAAAGCGTGGGGACCTGAGCCTATTTCGGCCGAGACATCGCATATAAGGACAGAGAAGGAGGAACGATGAAGAAGAGGTTGGCGGCGGGTGGCGAATTGGCCTGCGCATGGAGTTTCGCGACCATGTTTACTCGCAATTCACGACCATTCACTATTGGGGTTTCCGCATCGGGCTGGCGGTGCGGTGAGAGAGAGGTAACGTAAATGAGACGAGGAGGTCTCCAATGAAACTTCGGTCGAAGCGAGCCTCGCTGGCTCGATATCTGTGCGGCGCGGGCGCCGCCGTACTCTTGGCATCGCTTGCGTACGCGCAAGGAAGCGCCGCCGGGCGCTGGGAGGGAACTGTTGCGATGGGCGATAACCATGTCGGCCTGTCGCTCGATCTGGCGAAGAACGCCAAAGCGGACTGGGAAGCCAGCATGGGCGTTCCCGCCGAGAACGCCACCGGTCTGGTGGTGGACGACGTCGTGGTGAACGGCAATTCCGTACGTTTCACTGCCGTCGAGCTGCAAATGGCCAGGTTCGACCTGACCCTGAGCGCGGAAGGAACGCTGAAGGGAACGGTCGTGACCCCCCAGGGCTCGGCGCCGGTGGAGTTCAAGCGCACGGGTGAAGCGAAGGTGGAGCGGATTCCAGCCAGCCCAGCCGTGTCCAAGGACTTGGAAGGAGATTGGGAGGGCACGCTCCAGGCGCCCGGCGAGGCGTTCCCGGTGGCGTTCCACTTCAAGAACCAGCCGGACCAGACCGTGGCGGCCACCATGGACAGTTCCGCGAGGAACGCAATGGGCGTGCCGCTCGATAACGTGAAGCAGACGGCTCGGAAAGTGGAGATCGGCATCCACGTGGCGCACGCGACTTTTCAGGGGACTTTGAACCAGGACGGAACCGAACTGACCGGGCAGTTCACGCACGAAGGGGACGGCATGCCGCTGACGCTGCGAAAGAAGAAGTAGCCAGCAATGCGGATGCGAAAGGCGGACGGGTCATGAAGAAGGTTGTGCTTTCCATTATTCTCGGAACTCTGTCGTTTTTCCCGTTCTTCCTCGGGGCGGCGCTATTTGAGGTTCTTGGGAGGACGTCCTTCAGGGAGATGGCGGCGGGGTGCATTGCCATGGCCGCGTACCTCGCGGCCTGCCAGTTCCTGGTGGCGCGATACGGTTTCGGCGGCGAGACCGAGGACTCTCTCAGCGGGTGGGCCAGTCCGATCGCTATGGTCGCGCCGGTGATTGCGATCTTCCTTTTCATGGCGGCCGCAGAGGCCCCCGGGGTGGTGCTTGCGCAGGGCATCCCCATGGTAGCGGCCGCTTGCGCGGGCATCCTCGCGGGAGCGCTGGCCGCGCGGCGGAGAGCCGCCCCGGCGCCCGCCCGCGCCGCCAAGAGCGGGCGATTGGCCCGGCGGATGCTCTTGCAGGCCGGCGCAAGCCGGTTACTGGCCGTGGCCGCGGCGCTGGCCTTGGTCGTCGCTCCGGCCGCCGCGAAGGATGTCTCGAAGGATGCAATGCCGCACCGGGCCGTCAACGGGTTAGCCGTCTGCGTGGCCGTGCAAGCGCTTCTTGCCGTCCTTATGCTCTGGAAAACGCGCACCGGCAAGACGCCGGTCGCGGCAGGCGTCTTCAGCCCGATCCTGGGTTTGCTGTATCTGGCGATGGCGTCGGACTTTCTCGCGCACGGCCCTGGAATGCGTGGGGCCGCGATAGCGCTTTTCGCGTGCGGAGGAATGGACTTTGCCGTGTGCGTCTTGGCCGTGGCTGCGATTCTGCAGCGAACCGATCCGGCTGAGACCCAGGCGGCGCCGGCTCGTTGAGCCTACAACGCCTTTCCGAACCCCGCCAGCGCTTCCACCTTGCCCCAAGCCGCCCCGCTATCGATAGCCGCCGCCGCTATGGCCGCGCCTTCCAGGAAGCTTGCGGCCTTTCCCGCCGCCACCAGCGCCGCCGACGCGTTCGCCAGCACCACATCGCGCTGGGGCCCCAAACCGCCGCCGAGCACGGCGCGGGCGATTTCCGCGTTGTGTGCGATGTCGCCGCCCTTGAGGTCTTCGGGTTTCGCCACCGCCAATCCGAAATCCTCCGGCATCAGCGTCAGCGCCTCCACGCTGCCCTCTTCGACGGAAAACGCCAGGGTCGAACCGGTGGTGGTGATTTCATCCAAACCGTCCGACCCATGCACCACGAAGCCGCGCCGCAATCCCAGAGCCGCCAGCGCGCCCGCGATCCACTCGGCGGCATGAGCCGATGGAGCGCCGGCCAATTGCGCATCCGCTCCGGCGGGGTTGGTGAGCGGCCCGAGCAGGTTGAACACGGTTCGCATTTTCAAATCCACCCGCACCGGATGCGCGTGCTTCGTGGCCGAGTGAAAGGCCGGCGCGAACAGGAAGCCAATGCCGATTTCGCGGATGGCGCGCCCCACTTCCTCCGGCGGAATGGCGATCGCGATTCCCAACTCTTCCAGCAGGTCCGCGCTGCCGCACCGGCTCGATATGGAACGGTTGCCGTGCTTGGCGACGCGCACGCCGGCGCCGGCCGCCACGAACGCGGCGATGGTGGAGATGTTGAATGTGGAGGCGCCGTCCCCGCCCGTCCCGCAGGTATCGAGCAGCGGTTCGCCGCCGGGACCGCAATCGATGGGCGCGGCCATCTCTCGCATGGCGCGCGCGAACCCCACCAACTCCTCCACGGTCTCACCTTTCATCCGCAAGGCCACCAGAAACGCGGCAATCTGCGGCTGGCTCGCCTGGCCGGACAGTATCGTCCGCATGGCCTCCAATGCCTCGCCGGACGATAGGTCCACCCGCGACACAACGCGCTCCAGGTACGGCAAAAGGGCCATGATATAGTGAAGGACGGGCTTTCTCGTCATCCTAGCACAAGCGTTTTTCCATGAAAATCCATGAGTATCAGGCCAAGGCCATTCTCGCGCAGTTCCATGTCCCGGTACCGCGCGGCGAAGTAGCGTTCACCGCCGAGGAAGCGGAGACGGCGGCCAAGAACATCGGCGGCAGCGTGGTGGTGAAGGCGCAGATCCACGCCGGCGGGCGCGGCAAGGGCGGCGGCGTGAAGGTGGCCAAGAACGCCGCGGAAGCCGCCGAAATCGCGCGCCGCATGATCGGCATGAAGCTGGTGACCCATCAGACCGGACCCGAGGGCCGCATTGTCCAGCGGCTGCTCATCGAAGAGACCGC
>PLGA01000518.1:0-311 GCA_003139735.1 Bryobacterales bacterium
GCGGTCTCTTCCAGCAGGCGGCCGGCGGCGAAGCGGCTTAGCGCTAGGAGGCTGGCGTCGACCAGGTCTGACTTGCCTTTCAAGATCAGGTCGGCCATGATCTTGCCGGTGGCGGGGGAGTGCATGACGCCGTGGCCGCTGAATCCGGCGGCGATCCAGAATCCGGGGACGCCTTCCACGGGGCCCAGGACGGAGTGGTGATCGGGAGTCATCTCGTATAGGCCGGCCCAGGCGCGGCGGGGATTGATCTGCGCGGTTTTCAGGCAGGGCAGACGTTTCGCGCCGCGCGTCAGGATTTTCTCGATGAAGGC
>PLGA01000518.1:316-9075 GCA_003139735.1 Bryobacterales bacterium
ACGAGCATGCGGCGGAGCGGCTCGATGGGCAGGTCGACTCGCGCGAACTTGGCGACCAGGCCCGACCATGCGCCCGCAGCGTCGACTACGGTGCGGCCGGCGATGAATCCGAGGGTGGTTTCGACGCCGCAGACGCCCTGCGCGTCGGTGCGGATGCCGATGGCTTCGCACTCGCGCAGCAGTTCGGCGCCGCGCTCGACGGCTTTGCGGGTGAACCCGGTCATCACGCTGTACGGGTCCACAAAGCCGTCGGTGGGGCAGAAGCTGCCTCCCACCACGTCGTCGGAGCGAATCTCAGGGGCGATGCGGCGGACGTCCTCAGGTCCGAGAATGTCCACCGATTTCAGGCCCAGATCCACCTGCTTTTGCCAATTGGTCCGAAGATAGGCCATGTGGCGCTCGCTGGCGGCGACGAACAGATAGCCTTGCGAGCGGTAGCCCGAGGGATGGCCGGTGACCTCTTCAAACGACCGGAAGAAGGGGATGGAGTAGAGCGACATTTGGATATTAACGGGCGTAGCGAACTGCGCCCGGACGCCCCCCATGCTCTTCCCGGTGGACCCTTTCCCCTGCTGCGTCTCGCGTTCCAGGATCAGAACGCTTCGGCAGCCCGCCTCGGTCAAGTGGTAGGCGATGCTCGCGCCGGCGATTCCGCCGCCGATGATAATCACGTCCGCGGATTTCATCGGGGTTGCCATACCGGAGCGAAGCTTACTTAGCCGCCAGCTCCAGCGCCAGCACGGAAGCGATCTGCCCGGGCGCCTGTTTGGGAAGCGCCACGGTCACGCGGCCGCCTTGCACGGTCAACTTGAGGCGCTTGCGGGCCGGGTCGGCCAGCAGATAGGCCTTGGTCACCGTGCCCGTCACCGGCGGGAGAGCGAACGCGGCGCCGGGCCATTGGAAGAAATGGATGAAGAGCTTGCCCGGCTTGGTGGTGCAGCGCCACGCGGTGGCCGGGACGAAGACCGGGTTGCCGTTCTTGTCCTTACTGGCGTTATCGACGCGGCCGAGCTCGGCGCCGAAGGGGGTCGGACCGGCGCCATAGATGGCCTCGCCGTTCACCTTCAGCCAGCGGCCCACGGTGCGCAGGCTATCCTGGCTGGGCTGCGGGATTATGCCCTCGGCGGTGGGCCCCACATTGAGCAAATAGTTGCCGCCTTTGCTGACGATATCGACCAGCTTGAACGTGATATCTTCGGGGGTCTTCCAATCGTTGTCGTCCTTCTTGTAGCCCCAGGTGTGGTTCAGGGTCGCCGGAACTTCCCAATCCCGGGTCACGACGGTGTTGGGGATGCTGTTGTCTCCCATGGAACGGTAATCGCCGGCGGAGCCGAGGCGGCCGTCGATCAGGGTAGCGGGCTGAAGGGAGCGCAGAATGTCGACGAAGCGCTGGGCGCGCTCGTCGGTCATCATGCGGGGAGTGTCAAACCAGATGAGGGCGACCGGGCCGTAGCCGGTGAGCAGCTCCTTGACCTGCGGCTCGGCCTTGGAGCGGAGATACTGGTCGAAATCCTTCTGGTCGTCCGGGCCGAAATCCCAGGTGTTGCCGGCGCCGTTCGGCTCATGCCAATCCTGCGCCTGCGAGTAGTAGAAGCCGAAGCGGATGCCGCGGCGAGCGCAGGCCGCGGCCAGCTCTTTGAGCGGATCGCGATGGAAGGGCGTGGCATCGACGACGTTGTACTTCGTCACCAGGGAGTGAAACATGGCGAAGCCGTCGTGGTGCTTGCTGGTGATAACCATGTACTTCATCCCGGCATCCTGTGCGAGTTGGGCCCATGCCTCGGCATCGAATTTGACGGGGTTGAACTGGCCGGCAAGCTGCTCATACTCCTTCACGGGGATTTTGGCGCGATTCATGATCCATTCGCCGAGGCCCGCGACCGGCTGGCCTTTCCACTCCCCGGCGGGAACGGCGTAAAGCCCCCAGTGGATGAAGAGGCCGAACTTGGCCTCGCGGAACCACTGCATCCTGGCATCCTGCGAGGCGGATTGCGCAAACGCGCCGGCCGCGCACAGCCATACCGCCGCGAGCGCGGCCGCGCGCCGGAACCACGTACTCCCCGCGAGTTCCCGTATCATGCTGAAAACCTCCACCCATCATACCCGCATATTTGGCCGCCGATTGCAACGGGCGGCCAAGCTGGCGGCGCTCCCACGTTCCGCCGATGTTGCCGCGCGATATACTGTGCTATATAGCTCGAAGCTTCCGTACCGCCCATGGCTGAAATGAGCGTCATCTGGCTGCGCGTGGCCTTGGCGTTGTACTCCCTTGGCCTGCTGCATGCCATCCTTACCCTGGTCCGGCGCAAAGAGCACTTGTTCCGGGTGGCTCTGAGCGCTTTCGGCATGGGGGCGATGTTCCACTTCGTGTCCATTGTGGAAGAGGGCATCGTGAACCACCGCTGCCCGATTACCAACTTCTACGAAACGCTTTCCATGTGCGCGTTCCTCATCGTGATTGCCTATCTTTTCGTCCACTGGCGCTACCAACTGACCAGCCTGAGCGTGTTCATCTTTCCGCTGGTTTTCGTGATGACCCTGGTGGCCAGCCTGGGCAACCCGGTCAGCGCGTGGTCGAGCCCGGTAGTGCGCAACGCCTGGCTTACGGTGCACATCGTTCTGGTGCTGGTGGGGTATGCGGTGCTGGCGTTCACGGCCGTAGGGTCCGTGCTTTACCTGTTTCAGGAACGCGAGCTGAAATCCAAGAAGCCGCGGAGTTTCTACTACCGGCTGCCGCCGCTCGGCACGCTGGACGACCTGATTTCCAAGTCCATGGCGGTGGGCTTCGCGTTCATCACGCTGGGTGTGATCGCCGGAAGCACCTGGGCGTTCATCGAACTGAAGTCGGCCTGGATTGAACAGCCGAAGATCGCGATTTCCTTTTTCACCTGGGGAGTCTACCTGGCGCTGGTGTGCCTGCGGGTGGCGGCGGGATGGCGCGGGCGGAAGGCCGCCTTCATGACTGTGGCGCTGGTGGGGTTCGCTGCGCTGACCTGGGCCGCGCACGCCCGGCTCGGCGCGATACTGCTGAAGCAATGAAGCTGCTGATCACCGGCGTGAGTCACAAGACCGCTCCCGTGGAGGTGCGCGAAGGCCTGGCGTTCCCGGAGGCAACGGCGCCCGAGGCGCTCGCGGATCTCAGGGCGCGCGACGGCGTGGAAGAGGCGCTCATTCTTTCCACCTGCAATCGCGTGGAGATCGCCGTGGCGGCCGCGGACGGGTATGACCCGCGAACCATCGTGGACGCGTTCCTTACCGGTTGGAAGGCGATCGGCTTGAAAGGTTGGGAGCCGTACCTCTACCGCTACGAAGGCCGCGACGCCATCCATCACCTCTTTCGCGTGGCTTGCAGCCTGGATTCCATGGTGGTGGGGGAGCCGCAGATTCTGGGCCAGCTCAAAGCCGCCTATGCGGCCGCCCGGGAACGCGGTGCTCTCTCGGGAACGCTCGACGGACTGTTGACGCGCTCCTTCGGCGTGGCCAAACGGGTGCGCTCGGAAACCGGCATCGGACAGATGGCCGTTTCGGTGAGCTATGCGGCGGTCGAGCTGGCGCGCAAGATTTTCGGTTCGCTTTCGCATCGCGTGGTCATGATTGCGGGCGCGGGAAAAATGTCGGAGCTGGCGGCGCGGCACCTGCGGCGTTCGGGCGCCACGGAGGTTCTGGTCACCAACCGGACGCATGAGCGCGCCGTCGAGATGGCCAGGCTTTTCGAGGGAACCGCGGTCGATTACACCCAGTTCACCGCCACGCTGCCGAAGGCCGATATCCTGATCGCTTCCTCCGGCGCGCCGCACTACATCCTGCGCAAGGAGGACATGCAGCGGGTGATCGCCGCGCGCCGCAACCGGCCCATGTTCCTCATCGATATCGCCGTGCCGCGCAACATCGATCCGGCGGTCAATGAGATCGACAATGTCTTCCTGTACGACATCGACGACCTGCAGGAGGTGGTCAACGCCAACCTACGCGAGCGCAAGAAGGAGGCGGACCGCGCCGAAGCGCTGGTGGAGGAAGAGGTGGACCGCACCATGGCGCGGCTCAAGGCCGCGGAAGTGACGCCGACCATCGTGGGCTTGCAGGAGCAACTGGAACAGATACGAACCGGGGAGATGGATAAGGTGCGGCGCCGGTACGGCCCGTTCACGCGGCAACAGGAAGAGGCGCTCGAAGCGCTAACGCGCGGCATTGTCAACAAGATCGCGCACGGGCCCATTTCCGAATTGCGAAACCACGCCGGGCATCCGGATGGCGCGCACGTGATCGCGGCGTTCCGCAAAGCGTTCCACGTTCAGGATTGACATGCCGGTTATCGCATCGCGCGGTTCACAGCTCGCATTGTGGCAGGCCCGCTGGGTGCAGGCGCAACTGGCGGGCATGGGAACCGAATGCCGCATCGAGATTATCAAGACCACCGGCGACAAGATCACCGGCGTGCCGCTCGCCCAGGTGGGGACCAAGGGGCTGTTCACGAAGGAGATTGAGGAGGCGCTGCTCGACGGGCGCGCCGATATTGCCGTTCACAGCCTGAAGGACCTTCCGACGGAATTGCCGGAGGGCCTGGTGCTGGCCGCCATCCCCGAGCGCGAGGATGCACGCGACGCGCTGGTGGGCAAGCGCCTCCGCGAACTGCGGGCCGGCGCGAAGGTGGGCACCAGTTCCCTGCGGCGGGCCGCGCAGTTGCGCAAACTGCGGCCGGACCTGGCGGTGGAATCCGTGCGCGGTAATCTGGACACGCGCCTGCGCAAACTCGATGAGGGCCAATACGACGCCATCCTGCTGGCCGCCGCTGGATTGAAACGGCTGGGATGGGGAGACCGGATCGCCGAGCTTCTGCCGGTGGAAACCATGTGCCCGGCCGTGGGCCAGGGAGCGCTGGCGATTGAGAGTTGCGTGGGCGGCGCCGGGTTCGAAGCGTGCCGGCCCATGGATCACGCTGCCACGCATGCCGCCGTGACCGCCGAACGCGGCGTGTTGCGGGCGTTGGGCGGGGGATGCCAGGTGCCTATCGGCGCTTACGCCACGGTGGAAGGCGCCCGCTTGCGGATGGTGGCGATTGTCGCGTCGCCGGACGGCGCCGAGCTGGTGCGGGGCGAAAGCGAGGGTCCAGCCGCCGAGGCGGAGCGGATTGGCCGCGAGTTAGGCGAGGATCTGTTGAACCGTGGCGCCCGGCGGATTCTGGAGGCGGTGTATAGATGAGGACCGCCCGGCGCCAGCCCGCAGGGCGAAAGAGGTTAGCCCATGGCGTGAGCCATGGGACGCCATGGGACGAGAACAGGCCCCGTAGGGGCGGCAGAAGCGTTCTTATGCCCCTGACGGGGCTGGGACCGTTCTGGCCTGTCCCCACGGCTGGCGCCGTGGGCTATTTTCTTTCGCCCTACGGGCTTGGAACGGCAATTCTGTGACGGGCTCGAAGGTCTACCTCATCGGCGCGGGGCCGGGCGATCCGGAGCTGATCACCGTCAAGGGCCGGCGCATTCTGGAACACGCCGATGTCGTGCTCTTCGATCACCTGGCGAATTCCGCGCTGCTCGACCTCGCGCCGGCGGCCGCCGAGCGGATCTACGTCGGCAAGAAGAAATCCGACCACCTCATCTCACAGGACGAGATCTGCGCGATCCTCATCGAGCGCGCCCGGCGCGGGCTGAACGTGGTGCGCCTCAAGGGCGGCGACCCGTTCATCTTCGGACGTGGCGGCGAAGAGGCTGAAGCGCTTGCCGGAGCCGGCATCCCGTTCGAGGTGGTCCCCGGCGTGACCACGCCTCTGGGAATCGCCGCCTACACGGGCGTTCCGCTGACGCATCGCGAGCACACTTCCGCCGTGACCTTTGTGAGCGGGCACGCCGTGGGCGCCATCGATTGGGACCGGGTGGGGATGGCTGAAACGCTGGTAATCTTCATGGGACTGACCACCTTCCCGGAGATCGCCCGGGAGTTGACGGCGCGCGGACGTCCGCCCGAAACGCCCGCCATGGCCGTACGTTGGGCCACGCGGCCCGACCAGGAAACGCTGACCGGCACGCTTGCCACCTTGCCCGGCCTCATCGCCCGGCGCGGCATGAAGCCGCCCGCCACCATCGTGGTGGGCGAGGTGGTGCGGTTGCGCGAGAAACTCGACTGGTTTGAGCGCCTCCCGCTGTTCGGCAAACGCATCGTGGTGACCCGCGCCAAAGGCCAGGCCGACGTCCTTTCCGCGCGCCTTCGCGCCTTGGGATCCGATGCCATTGAGATGGCCACCATTGAGATTTGTCCCGCCGCCGACTACGGCCCGCTCGACCGCGCGCTGGCGGAACTGGGCGCCTACGATTGGCTGATCTTCACCAGCGCCAACGGCGTCCGCTTCTTCCTGGAACGTCTGGATTGCTCGGCCGTGGACCTGCGCGCGCTGCGGGCGAAAATCTGCGTCATCGGTCCAGCTACGCGCGCCGCCGTGGAGGCCTTGCACCTGAAAGTCGACCTGATGGGGAAGGATTACGTGGCGGAAGGGCTGGTTGAGGCCTTCCGTACGTACGATCTGGCCGGCCGGCGCGTCCTGTTGCCGCGGGCGGCCGTGGCGCGCGACCTGGTCCCGGCGGAATTGGCGCGGCGCGGCGCGCGGGTGGACGTAGTGGAAGCCTACCGCACCATGGTTCCGCCGGGCGCCGCCGTGCAAGCGCGCGAGGTTTTCGGCGCCGGGCGCAAGCCGGACGCGATCGCCTTCACCAGCTCCTCCACGGTGCGGAACTTCGTGGAGATGGCTGGGGCGGCTTCGCTCCAGGGCGTCCAGGTTGTCTCCATCGGGCCCGTGACCACCGAAACCGCCTATGAACTGGGCATTGAGGCGGCGGCTACGGCGCGCGTCTTCACCATCGACGGACTAGTTGAAGCGATACTTGAGATTTATCATCCAACCGCATGAAACCTCATATCATCGGCATCGCCGGCCCATCCAGTTCCGGGAAGACCGAGTTGGCGCGGCGGCTGGTCGCGGAACTGCCCGGCACGGCCATCGTATCTCTCGATTCCTACTATCGCGGACGGCAGGAGCTGCCGTTCGAGGAACGCGAGAAGTTGAATTTCGACCACCCCGACGCGCTCGAATGGGAGCTGCTTCAGGAGCATCTTCAGGCCATCGGGGAAGGCCGCGCATTCGAGGAACCCGTGTACTCTTTCGCGCGCCACGTCCGCATCGCCGGGACCAGGCGCATCGAACCCGCCGAGTTTCTGATTGTGGAGGGCCTCTTCGTGCTGTACTGGCCCGAGCTGCGCGCCATCCTGGACACGAAAGTGTACGTATGGACCGATCCGGAGGTCTGCTACCGGCGCCGCATGGCGCGCGACGTGGCGGAGCGCGGCCGCACGCCCGAGTATGTGCGCGCGCAGTACGAGCGCACCGTGTGCCCCGGCGCGGAACAGTTTGTTTGCCCGACCAGGGAGTACGCCGACCTGGTGGTTTCCGGCGAAAAGCCGTTTGAGGAATCCGTTGGGGCGGTTCTGAGGGCGTTGGACGCGGTAGTTGCCAGGTAATCTAATCGTCGAATTCCCAGCCGCGGAACCGATGCTGGTGCTCGGCCATGTCGACCCGCTTGCCGCGGAACCGCACACCTTCCATGTCGAGGCGCGTGCGCTGTTCGAGGCCGGCTTCGTACTTCAGCTTGATCGCGCCCCCCGCGCCCACGACCCGCTGCCAGGGTAGCGCGTTGCCCTCCGTGCGCAGCAATTGCGCCACATGACGATGGTAGAGCGGATAGCCGGACGCGGCGGCCACTTGCCCGTAGGTGGCCACCTTGCCCTTTGGAATCTGCCGAATGGTCTTGCGCATGGCCGCGTCGCGTTTGGCGTTGCGGGGCGCGCGCAACAATCGTCGGGCGGCTTCCCGTGCAGTCAGTCTCCGCATCGCCGGCCTTACGGNNCCGCGTCGCGTTTCGCGCTGCGGGGCGCGCGCAGCAGCCGGCGGGCGGCCTCACTTGCAGTCAGTCTACGCATGGCGGGCCTCACGGGCACTTCTCCGAGTGCAGCAGTTCGTTCCGCATGGTGAGCGCGAGGCATCCGGGCGTTCGAATCTCCTCGATCGGCAGGCCGTTCCAATAGAGCGTCGCCGGAACCCAATGCGGCGGAATGGTCACGCGCANNATCCGGATCTCATCGTCGGCGGGAAGGTATTTCGCCTGCACGCGCGCCGTGACGGACGTGGGGCGCGCCGGCATCCTGATGCGGGTCTCGATTCGCCTGCGCTCCGCGCCGCGCGCCACCAGGACTACCGCAGCTCTCTCTTCAGTGGCGTCCCGCAGGGTCTGCTCGTACTGGCGCGCGTTCTCGATGGGCTTACCATCCAGTTCCAGAAGGCGGTCGCCCATTTTCAGCGGGCCGTCGTATTTCGGGGGCAGGGAAGAGACCAGCACGCCGGGCCCGGGTTCGTCGGCCTGGTAGCCGAAGGCCCCCAGATCGAGGACGGCGCCGGAGCTGGGCGGGATCAGCGTGGTAGGCAGCACGTCGTTGCGCTCGGCCGCGTTGAACTTCGCCACCTGTGTCCAAAAGCAGCGGGCGAACTCCACCGAATTCGTCTCGCAATCGATCTCCGTGGGGAACTCTTCGCGGGCGTGCCCGGCCAACCATTGGACGACGCTGCCGATGGTCAGCCCGCTCGTGGAACGCCACTCCAGGTTGAGGCCGGCGGCCTTCAGCTTGGCGGCGAGCGCCTGGTCGGCATCGCCCGACCCGGCCCAGAGGACGGGCGTGTTCGTGAAATTCGCCGTGAAGATGCGACCGCCGTCGATGGC
>PLGA01000369.1 GCA_003139735.1 Bryobacterales bacterium
CAGCACCTTTTACCGAACGAACCCAATCCCGCCCGCAGCCAGTTATAATCCCCCCGAAAGGCCATTCATCCTCATGCGTCTCCCGATACTAGCTTTCCTCGCCATCCTGGCCCCGGCGCTCGCGCAGCAGGCCGCCATCCCCGTCGAGCTGGAAAACCCGCGCATCACCGGAGTCAACAAGGAGCCTGCCCACGCCACCTTCACCCCGTACCCGAACGAAGCGGAAGCCCAGAGCACCGCCGCCTCCGTCTTCACCAAGTCCCTGAACGGCCCCTGGAAGTTCCACTGGGTCAAACAGCCCGGCGAACGCCCGGTGGACTTCTACAAACCCGATTTCTCCGTCGCCGATTGGAAGGAAATCGAGGTGCCCTCCAACTGGGAACTGAAAGGCTATGGCACGCCCATCTACACCAACATCCCGTATCCCTTCAAGCGCGATGCGCCCCATGTGATGGAAGAGCCGGACGACAAAACCTGGACCGCCTACACGGAACGCGACCCGGTCGGCTCTTACCGCCGCACCTTCGATCTGCCCGCCGCCTGGACCAACCGCGAGACTTTCCTCGTTTTCGATGGCGTCAGCTCCGCGCTGGTCCTTTACGTCAACGGACAAAGGGTCGGATACAGCCAGGATTCCCGCCTGCCCGCCGAGTTCAACATCACCAAGTACGTGAGACCGGGCGCGAACATGGTGGCCGCCGAGGTCTACCGTTGGAATGCCGGAAGTTACATGGAAGATCAGGACACCTGGCGGGTGAGCGGCATCTACCGCAACGTCACCCTCGTTTCACGCGCGCCGGTTTCCATCCGCGATTTCCAGGTCATCACGCCGCTCGACGCCAACTATCGCGATGCCACCCTCAAGCTGAGCCTCAAGGTTCGGAATCTCGCTTCCCAATCGGCCGGCGGATCGGTCGAGGCCAGGTTGCTTGACTCCCGCGGCGTCCCGGTCCTCAAAGAGACGGTTTCGCAATGGACCGCGGGCGCGAACGCCGAAACCGGCATCGATATCGAGCAGCTCGTTTCGAACCCGCGCAAGTGGTCCGCCGAAGAACCCAACCTCTATCGCTTGCTTCTCACCTTGAAAGACGCGGCCGGCAAGACCATCGAGAGCATTCCCTGGAACGTAGGCTTCCGCATGGTGGAAATCAAGGGCGACCAGCTTCTCCTCAACGGCCGCAAGATTTACCTGAAGGGCGTGGACCGTCACGAATTCGATCCCGATACCGGCCAGTACATGACGCACGAGCGCATGGTTCAGGACCTCACGCTCATGAAGCGGAATAACATCAACGCCGTCCGCACCAGTCACTATCCCAATACGCCGGAGTGGTACGCGCTATGCGACCAGTTCGGCATCTACGTGCTGGACGAAGCCGATATCGAGTCGCACGGCTACGGTTCCAACGAGCGGCAGCGCATCTCCGAAGGCGAGGACTTCACCGACAATCACGTGGATCGCGTCAGCCGGATGGTCGAGCGCGACAAGAACCATCCCGCCATCTTCGCTTTTTCCCTGGGCAACGAGGGCGGCTTCGGCCGCAACTTCGACGCTGCCAAGAGCTACGTCAAGGCGCATCACCCCGAGTTCTACATCTCCTACGAACCCGGCCGCAGCATTCACGGCGATTTCTTCTCGCCCATGTATCCGCGCATCGCCGATATTCCCGCTACCTACAAGGCGCAGGCGCAGGGCCGTCCCATGTACATGGTGGAGTACGCCTACGCCCGCGGCAACAGCACTGGAAACCTGCAAGACTACTGGGATCTGATCGAGTCCTTGCCCTACATGCACGGCGGCTTCATCTGGGACTGGCAGGACAAAGGGATTCGCAAAAAGGGCCCCGATGGCAAGGAGTTCTGGGCCTACGGCGGCGACTACGGCGACAAGCCTAACGACGAAAGCATGGTCCTCAACGGCCTGGTGCTGCCTGATCGCACTCCGCACCCGGCCCTCGCGGAAGTCAAGAAGGTATACCAGAATATCAAAGTGGAACCGGTAGATCTGCTCCACGGCAAGCTGCGCGTCCGCAATAAGAACATCTTCCGCAACCTCTCTTATGTCCGCGGCGCTTGGGAGTTGCAGGAGAACGGCATGACCATCGGGCGGGGCGATCTTCCGCCGCTGACGGCTTCCGCCGGGCAGGTTCAGGAGGTCTCATTGCCAATCCAGCAGCCGCGGCTCACTCCCGGCGCCGAGTACTTCTTGAACCTCACGTTCCGTCTTGCGGATGCCACTCGCTGGGCGCCGGCCGGCTACCCAGTCGCATTCGACCAGCTTCCGATCCCTTATCCCGCGCCGCCCGCCGCCGCGCCGCAAGTGGACTCCACGCCAACCTTGCAAGTGGACCAAACGGATTCCGGTCTCCAGCTTTCCAACGGCCGGTTCACGGCCAAGATCGACAAGAAATCCGGCAGCCTGGAATCCTATGTGCAAAACGGCAAGGCGCTGATTGCCGGACCGCTCATTCCAAACTACTGGCGTAGCGAAACCGATAACGACCGCGGTAACGGCATGGCCCGCCGCCAGGCCGTCTGGCACGACGCGGGCGCCAACCGCAAGGTGACCGGCTTCCAGGTCGAGACCGTTTCTCCACACCTTACCAGGGTCACAGTGGAGGCCGCGCTGCCCGCCGGGAGCTCGACGCAGCGAATCGTCTACTCGGTTTACGGCAATGGGTCGATCGAAGTGGAGAGCGTTCTCACGCCTGCGGGCAACCTGCCGGACGTGCCCAGAATCGGCCTGCAAATGCAGATCCCCGGAGAGTTCCGCACAGTGTCGTGGTATGGCCGCGGCCCCGAGGAGAACTACTGGGACCGCAACACCGCCGCCTTCGTGGGCCGCTATTCGCTGCCCATCGACAAAATGTGGTTCCCCTATCCGCGCCCTCAGGAAACCGGCAACCGGACCGACGTTCGCTGGGCAACCTTCACGAACGCGCAAGGCGCCGGCTGGAAAGTCGCCGGCCTGCCTACCTTCTACTTCAGCGCCTGGCCCTTCCGCCCCGAAGAGATCGACCACTTCGGTCCCAACGCGGGCCACCGCCATCCCTCGGAAATCGCCTCGTCAAAAGACATCACCGTCAACCTCGATTATCGCCAGATGGGCATCGGCGGCGATGACGGGTGGGGCGCCCGTCCTCACCTCCAGTACACCCTGCCCGCGAACCAGGAGTACCGCTACAAGATCCGTCTTGAGCCCGTCGGACCAGCGAAATGACTACGACAGAATCTTCGTCAAACCCTGGTAGCTGGCTTGCGCCGCCGCCATGGAATCGCCCCAGGCCGCGGCGTTGTCCTGCTCCACGCAGAAGTGCTTCATGCCGGCCAGCGAGGCGTTGGCGAAGATGGTCTTGTAATCGATCTCTCCCTGTCCAACCGGAACCAGGTAGGCGGTGCGCTGCCGCTCCGCCAGGCTCATCGAGGCGTCCATGGCCTTGATGCCGCGCGCGTCCTTCACGTGCCATAGTTCGAACCGGCCCGGGCTTTTCTTGAACATTTCGAGGATGTTCTGCCCCGCCACCGAGGCCCAGCCGATATCGAGCTGCATGGCCACCAGCGCCGGATCGGTCTCCGCAAGCAGGGCGTCGTACTGCGTCTTCTTGCCGCCTTCCAGCAGCTCGAACTCGCCCGTGTGGTTGTGGATCAGCATCTTGAGGCCGAACTTTTTGGCGATCTCCCCGTGCCGGTTGATCTCCTGGGCCCTTTGCTTCACGGATTCCTCGGTCATCGGAGAACGCTGCCCGGCGGCTGCGGCAGCGGCAGGTGCTGCGCCGGCCGCACGCCCGCCACCCGCGCCGCCCCGGCCGCCGCCATTGATTTCGGTATACCGGATCCCCATGGTCTGGTATCCCTCGAGCTGCTTTTCCAGGTCGGCATTGTCCGTGGCGCCCACGTGCGTGCTCACCGGGGTCAGTCCCAGTCGGTCCATCAGGGCGCGAAACGCTTTGGGATCGAGCCGGCCGTAGCTGGTGGCGGGTTCGATCTCCTTGTACCCGATCTCGGCCACCTTGGCCAAGGTTCCTTCGAAATCCTTGGCCTCCAGGTCTCGCACCGTGTACGTTTCGAGGCCTATCTGCCTTTTCCAGTCGGGAGCCGTCTGAGCCATCAGGCGTCCGGCCTGCTCCGCCATCAGCAAGGCGCCGCCCGCGCCCGCCAGTTCCTTGAAAAACGCCCGGCGGCCTTGTCCCGGCGCGCTATTGATATCGGTCATCGCATTACCCTCCACGGCGATCGCGATCGCCATTTAAGTTCCGGTAGTCTGAAAGTATACACCGCGGCGCACTGCGCGTGCTCCAGTGCGGAAAAGTTATAATGTGGCGTGCGAATATTCTCTTTGCAAGGCAAGACCGCGCTGGTGGTGGGAGCGAGCCGTGGAATCGGCCTCGCGATTGCGCGCCAGTTGGCGGAAGCGGGTGCGAGCGTGACGTTGGCGGCCCGGACGGAGCCCGAACTGCAAGCCCGCGCCGCCGAAATCGGAGGCCGCGCTGTGCGGCTGGACGTCTGCGATCCGCAATCCATCGCCGATGCCGCGAAGACCGTGGGCGCTACGGACATCCTCGTCAACGTGGCGGGAACCGTCATCCGCAAACGGTTCGAGGAGTTCACCGAAGCCGAGTACCGCACGGTGATGGACACCAACTTGAACGGCATCGTACATCTGACGCAACAGTTCGGCGCGCTCATGGTCGCTCGCGGACAAGGCGGCAAGATCATCAACATCGGGAGCCTGATGTCGCTTCGGGGTCTGCCCTACCTTTCGGTTTACGCCATCACCAAGGGCGCACTGGCGCAGTTGACCAAGGTGCTGGCCGCGGAATGGGGGCGCTACAACATCCAGGTGAATTGCATCGCGCCGGGATTCATCGTAACGGACTTGAACCGGCACGTCTGGGAATCGCAAACCATGCGGGACTGGCTGAAGGGCTGCCAGGCGAATCCGAACCCGGGGACGGCGGAGGACGTCGCGCCGCTGGCCGTGTTCCTCGCGGGACGCGGCGCCGATTACATCACCGGCCAGGTGATTGCCGTGGATGGCGGCTATACCACCACCGCCGTGTGGCCCTTTGAACCGAAATAGCGCCATAGCCATGCCTGTTGAAGAAGAACCACTCGAACCAGTCCAAAAGCCCGCCGATTCCCTCGAAGAACTGCCGGTGCTCACCGTGCGCGACACGGTGATTTTTCCAGGCGCCATGCTGCCCATCACGGTGGGGCGTCCGGCTTCGGTCGCGCTGGTGCAATCCTTGGGCGAAAACCGCACCATCGCGGTGGTTTCCCAACTCGACCCGCGCGTGGAATCCCCCAAGCCGGAGGACCTCTACGGCATCGGAACCGTGTGCGTGATGCACAAGGCCATCCGGGCGCCCAAGGAGAACTTCCTGCTCTTCTGCGAAGGCATCGCGCGCATCCGCACGCGCGAATTCACGGCCACCGAGCCGTTTCTCAAGGCGCGCGTCGAGCGGATTCCGGAAATCGAGCCGGAGATCACCCCGGAGGTGGAAGCGCTCCGCCAAAATGTGCTCAGCCTGTTCCGCCAGATCGTGGAGGCGACCCCGAATCTTTCCGACGACCTGGCTTCCACGGCCGTCCAGATCCCGGAAGCCGGCCGCCTGGCCGATTGGGTGGCCGGCAACGTGCCCTCGCTCAGCGCCGCCGAGCGTCAGGAATTGCTCGATCAGCCGGACGGGCGCGTGCGCCTGAACGAAATTAACCTCGACCTGACGCGCGAACTGGAACTGCTCGAGCTGCGCGGCCGCATCCAGTCGCAGGTCCAGGGCCAGCTTTCCCAGAGCCAGCGCGAGTTCTACCTGCGCGAGCAGTTGAAAGCCATCCAGAAGGAGCTCGGCGAGCAGGACGACAGCCAGCGCGAGTCCGACGAGTTGCGCCAGAAAATCGACGCCGCCGGCATGCCGGAGGACGTGAAGAAGGAAGCGCTGAAGGAGCTGGCGCGTCTGGCACGCATGTCGCCGATGGCGGCCGATTACTCGCTGACGCGCAACTACATCGAGTGGCTGGCGGTGCTGCCGTGGTCGAAGTCGTC
>PLGA01000413.1 GCA_003139735.1 Bryobacterales bacterium
TCGGAGATGGAGTTGTGGCCGCAGCCGGCGCATAGCGTCGATTTGCCGCCTCGGTACTCCAGCACCGGCAGTCCAATGTGATTCAACTTCGGGCCCGCAGCCCCAGTCGCTGTAGTGCTCGCCATTTTACAGGCCCTCCTTGGTCGCAAACTCATCAGTAATTGTGCGCGCGTCGGGCGGCAATCCGTTGTAGTACAGAATGCTGCGCAACTTCACCACCTGCTCGCCGGGAAGATCCAGCTTCAGCAGGCTGGCCATTTGCGCATCGCGGTTCTGCTCCACCACGTACACGCGCTCGTGACGCTGGATGAAGTCCAACAAGGTCTGGGTGAAGGGATACGCTCTGAGGCGCAAGTAACTGGCCGCGATTCCGTGCTCGTCGCGCAACTGGTCGCAGCTTTCGCGCACGGCGTAATCCGACGTTCCCACTGCCACGAAGCCGATCCGCGCGCCTTCGCGAACGTGTTCCACCGGCGCCGGCACATGCTGGCGCATCACCTCGAATTTGTGCGCCAGCCGGTCCATATTATTGATGTAATCGTCTTCGCGCTCTGTGTACTGCGCCTTATCGTTGTGGCCGCTGCCGCGCGTGAAGTACGCCGCCGCGCGGTGCTGCGTGCCGGGCAAGGTCCGGTAGCCCACGCCATCGCCATCCACATCGCGGTAGCGCGCGAAACCGCCCAGTCTCTCGACATCCTCGGCCGTCAGCACCTTGCCCCGGTCCATGGGCTTCTCGGGATAAGGGAACGGATCGGCCATCCAGTTGTTCATGCCCAGGTCCAGATCCGTCATGACGAACACGGGCGTCTGAAACTTCTCCGCGAACTCGAAGGCGTCGATCGACATCGTGAAGCACTCTTCGGGCGAGCGCGGGAAGAACATGGGGTGCTTGGTGTCGCCGTGCGAGAGCGTCGCCACCATCAGAATGTCGCCCTGCTGCGTCCTCGTGGGCAGGCCCGTCGAGGGTCCCACGCGCTCCACATCGTAGATCACGGCCGGGATCTCGGCGTAATATCCCAGGCCGACAAACTCCGACATCAGCGAGAGGCCGGGTCCGGCCGTGGCCGTCATGGACCGCGCTCCCGCCCATCCCGCCCCGAGCGCCATGCCGATCGATGCCAGTTCGTCCTCCGCCTGCACAATCGCGTAGGTGGCCTTGCCCGTCTCCGGGTCCATCCGGAACCGCTTCATATAGCCGATCAGCGATTCCACCAGCGAGGAGGACGGCGTGATCGGATACCACGTCACCACCGTGACCCCCGCGAACATGGCCCCCAGCGCGCACGCCGAGTTGCCGTCGATGATGATCTTGCCGGCCGTCCCGTTCATGCGCTCCAAGCGGTGAGCGCCGCTCTTTTCGTACGTCTTGGCGGCGAAATCGTAGCCCGCGCGCGCCGCGTTCCAGTTCAACTCGGCGGCCTTGGCCTTGCGCTTGCCGAATTGCTTCACCAGCGCCTTCTGCACTTCCTCCATCTCGACGGAAAGAATCCACGCCACTACGCCGTCGTAAATCATGTTCCGGACCAGCTTGCGCAGCTTGGCGTCCGGACAAACCGGCGCCACCAGCTTGTCGAAGGGGACCGGGTAGAACCGCAGGTCGCTGCGCAGTTCGTTCAGCTTGAGCGGCTCGTCGTACACCACCTCCGCGCCGCTGTCCAGCTTCATCACGTCTTCCCGCGCCGTCTCCGGATTCATGGCCACCAGAAAATCCACTTCCTTGCGGCGGCCGACATAGCCCTTCCGGCTGGCCCGTATCGTGAACCATGTGGGCAGTCCGGCGATGTTCGAAGGGAACATGTTCTTCCCCGACACCGGCACGCCCATCTGAAAAATCGCGCGCATCAGCACGCTATTGGCAGTCTGGCTGCCCGAGCCGTTGACCGTCGCCACCTGGATGCTGAGATCGTTGGTTACGACGCGCCCCGGCTCTTGGCACACCGGCTCGGCCGGGGAAACCTCTAGTGTTGACATTGGTAGGAGATCCTCGATGTGGGGAGTATGGCCCAGTTCACCTGTAATATGATTATACGTCCCCCTCGAAAGTTGCGACTGTGGGGCGGACCCCCTGGTCCGCGGCCGACGCCCTCGTCGGCCCCCGGCCCCCAGCCCCTATTTCAGGGCCTTCTCGATCGCGCTCTTCACATCCGCGGAGTCCGGAGTGACCGCCGGCTCGAAGCGCGCCACCACCTTGCCGTCGCGGTCCACCAGGAACTTCGTGAAGTTCCACTTGATATCGCCGGCCAGCGCCGCGTTGGCCGCGCCGCCCGTCAGGAAGTGGTAGAGCGGCGCCTGGTCGTCCCCCTTCACGGAGATCTTGCTCATCATCGGAAACGTCACGCTGTAAGTGCGGGAACAGAAGGTTTGAATCTCCTCGTTGGTCCCCGGCTCCTGGCCCCCGAAATTGTTGGCCGGAAAGCCCACGATGACCAGCCCGCGGTCCTTGTATTCCTCGTAGACCGCTTCGAGACCCTTATATTGCGGCGTGTAGCCGCACTTGCTGGCGACGTTCACCAGCAGCATGACCTTGCCCTTCCATGCCGCCAGTGGCGCGGGCTTGCCATCGATGGCCGCCGGCGTGAAATTGTAAACGGTTTCCGCGGCAAAGCCGGAGCCGGCGATTGCAGCGATTGCGGTGAGCGTGTAAAAGAGTCTTAGCATCTTCCCCTCGATAGATGCTCAAATTGTACCAAAGTGGGGCAGACCCCTTGGTCTGCGGCCGGTCCCCTGACCGGCCTTCGGTCGGAGATCAAACGCCGTGAGCGCCCCGGCTTGCCCCGTTAATTCATCTTCAGCCGCACGTCGGCCTTCATTCCTGGAACGATGGCCGGCATGGAACTCACGAATTCCACAATCGCCTCCTTGCCATCGATCGCCTTCACATCGCCCGAGATCGCCGCATCGGTCACTTCCGGAATCAGCACCAGCGCCGGCATTCCGGGGTAAATGCGTTTCAGGACCTCCGGCTTCGGCTCCAGGGCCACTTCGAGCGCCGCCAGGTCCGTGGCAACCTGAAACATCTGGTCGCCGGCGCTGTCGGCGGGCTGGCCAACCTGGCCCTGCCGCGCCACCACCCAGCCCTCCACCGGCGAGCGCACTTCCGTGCTGGCCAATGCGTCCTGCAAGTCTTGCAGCTTCTGCATCGCCTGGTCTAGCGGGACCTTCGCCCGGTCCTCCAGATCCTGCGTAGCCTTGATATTGTCGCTGGCGGCGCGCCATGCCTTTTCCATGATGTCGAAGGCATTCTGTTCGTTCTGGTGGTCCGCCTGGGCCTTTTCGAATTCCAGGCGCGGAATCGCCCCAGCCTCGATCCGCACCTGCTCCTTGGCGTAGAAGTCGTTGGCCTTCTGCAGGACGTCGCGGGCCTTCTCCATATCCGCGGCCGCCCGCGACTCCTCCAGCCTCGCGTCCTTGACCGCGTTTTCCGCCTGATTCACGCGATCCTGCGCCTTCCGTACGTCGCTGGCGGCGTTTTCGCGGTCNNAAGGCCTCGATGGCGCCCTTCGTCGTAGGGCCGAAGTTCACCACATGCTGCGCGCGAACGGTTCCCGTGAGCGTGAGGATTCCCGTATCCGCGGGCAGCGAAACCGCGCCCGCCGCGCGCACCGGAGCCGCCGGCGCCTTGTGCCGCAGCCGCCACGCCACCGCCCCGCCCGCCGCCAGGACCAGCGCCACCGCCCCGCAGGCCGCAATCCACTTTCGCCGCATCTTCAACGATTAGGTTAGCACCGGCAGTGGCGAATCAAGCCCGCCGCACTCCGATTAGAATGGGGCTGTATGTTGCGCGTACCGATCTTATTCCTGGCTCTGACCGCGCTGTGCGCCGCGCAGCCGCCCGACAAGAGGGCGGCGAACTCCGAGGGCCAATACGGCGCCCTGGCCACGGATCGCCGCGAATACANNCTGGTCACGGATCGGCGCGATTACCGTCCGCTCGACGCCGTCAAGGTCGAGATCCGTGGACGCGCCGCCGGCGACCGCCGCTGCCGCATCCGCGTCGCCGACCCCGCCCAGCGCGTCTACTTCGAACAGGACGTCGAGTTGACCGCGAATCGCGGCGCCGTGACATTCCCCGCCACCGGCCCGCTCGGAAATCACTACGTCTACCTCTGGTGGCCCGGTGAGAGCCGCTATAGCCGGTACGTCAACTTCCGCTTGAACGCGGAGACGGCCGTGGAAACGGGCGATCCCGATTTCGACGCGTTGTTTCCCTTCACCCGCGATGCCATGCAACTGGCGCGCCGCGATTACCAGACCCCGCGCGGCCGCTTCGTGGGCTACATCTCCGCCGACACCGTCCATTTCGACGGCATCTGGCTGCGCGACTGGATCTACTCGCTGCCCGGATACCAGCATTGGGAGCCGCAGATGCTTTGCGGGCTGGACCGGTTTCTCGAGGCGCAGGGGGCCGACGGCATGGCGCCCGACGGCATCGAGCGCGATGGCCGTACGTGGCGCGTCGGCCTGGAGTCCGATGTCGAGTCTATCCTGACGCTCGGCGTGTGGCAGAGTTGGCAGGCCACCGGCGACGATGCTTGGCTGCGCGCGGCCATGCCCAAGCTGGAGAAGGCGCTCGCCTACATCCGCAGCGATGCCAGGCATTGGGACCCGTCGCGCCAGTTGGTCAAGCGGCAGCACAGTTGCGACACCTGGGACTACGATATCGATGGCGCCGCGGATCAGGGCATAAGCCGCTTCGTGATCGCCACCTGCGACCAGACCGGCTATTACCAGGCCTTTCAAGCCATGAGCCTGATGTACCGGAGCCTGGGGGACGCCGCCGCCGCCGACCGCTGGGCGGCCGAGGCCCGCTCGTACCGCGAGCGCGCCGTCAAGCTCCTCTGGGACGGGACCAAGTTTCTGCATCACGTCCACATCGACAAGATCGATCACGATGGCTTCGACGAATCCACGCAGCTCGCCATGAGCAACACCTGGGCAATAACGCGCGGCCTGGCGGACCTGCCGCAGTCGGCGAGCATCGTCGACGAGTACCGCCGCCGCCAGAAGGAAACCGGCGACGCATACCCATGGTGGAGCTTGCAGCCGGGGTATCCGGATTATCTCAACTACTGGAAAGACAGCTACCGCAAGCAGGGTGGCTATGCCAATGGAGGCCTCATGCCTTGGGTGGGCGGCGAACTCTGCCGGGGCGCGTTTGAGAGCGGCCGCGAGGCCTACGGGGTGGAGTTGCTGCGCCAATATGCCGCCCATCTGCGCAAGACCGGCGGCGCCCAGGTCTGGTATTGGCCAGACGGAACTCCGGGCTTCCGCACCAACAATGAAGTCAACTACGCCGGGTGGGGCATGGCGCAGTGGGTCCAGGCGCTGGTCGAAGGCCTCGGCGGAATCCGCGACCAGTCGTCGGCGCTACGCGACGCGGAGATATCGCCCAGGTGGGCGGCGACGGACGCGAAGCGCGCGCGCGTAACATTCAGGTATGCCGCCTCCGACGGCTACTTCAGCTATGTGTGGACCCGTGACGCCGGCGGAATCGGAATCGAGTACTCTGGCTCGGGCGATAAGGCGCGCGTGCGAGTCCTGTTGCCGCCCGGCGCCAGTCCGGCCGCCGTAACCGTAGATGGCAAGCCCGCGCCCTTCGCAATCGAGCGCGCCGCCGGAAGCAATTACGCCGCATTCGATGTCCCCGCCCGTCGCGGAAGCGCAGCCATCAAACTATAGTCCGCTGTGGAGCGAGCCTCTGGCTTGCCATGCCGGCCTACGGGCCGGCATTTTCCGCGTGAAAGGCGTCGCTCAACCCCCGTTCCCCGCGCCGCTGCACCGCTGCCTCGATCAACTGCCGCACCCGGTCGCCGTTTCCATACATCCGCACCGCGGCGATCGCGTCCAAAGCAATCCCTTCCTCCGCGCCGGCAACCAGCGACAACAGGAATTCGAGCGCCGAATCCTGGCGGGCCGTGGCCAGCGCCACCAGCAGCGTCTTCCGAATCGGGCGCAAAACCGTCCGGCTCCATTTCTCCTTGAGCGCATCGATCGCATGCGGCAATCTGCTCGCGCCCAGACCGAGCGCCGCCGCTTCCACCATCGCTTCATCCGCATGATCCAGGTGCGAAGCGACGAAGCGCAGCGAACGCTCGCCGCCCGAAGCGAGCAATCCCGAGAAACACTCCGCCAACACTTCGGGCTCCCGGTCGCCCGCCATCGCCTTCAGGTAGAGAAGCAATTCCGCGGTCTCGCCGCCCACCGTTCCCAACGCGCGGGCGGCGCCCATCCTCACCCGCGCCTCCTTGTCCACCAGCAAACGAACCACTTCGAAAAGGGCGTCCGCGTGGCCAGTCCTGACCAGCCCCATCGCGCTGTTGCTGCGCAACTCCGCCGCGGCGTCTACCGGCGGACCGAAAGACCCCTCCATCTGGATGTGGCGCACGCCTTTCAGATACACATCGGGCGATTCGTAGTCCATCGCGTACAGCGCGCCCACAATGGCTGTGGTCGCCGCGCACCCCCTGTCCATCTTCGCCGGGTTGGCCATCAGGCGATGGAACGCCGCCGCCAGATCCGCCGTCAGATCGGTCACCCGCAGCTCGCCAGCGGTCTTGGCCGCCTTCGCGATCACCAGGTTCGACTTGTTCTCAAGGAAGCTCCGCAGTGGCCGCGCGAGCGGTTCGGAGCCGGGATTATGGCGCAACTCCGATAGCGCATTCAAAGCTTCCTCGACGGCGTCGCGCCTTTTCATACCGAAATGATACGCGCAAACGGACATGCCCTGCGTTGCCCGTGCCGCAGTACGATGAATAATTGGTTCGCGAAACGGACTCCTTATGACAACTGCATGGCAAGACCTGGAACCCAAGCTGCTCTGGAAGCACTTCGCCGCTCTTTCCGCGATACCCCGCGCCTCCGAAAAAGAGGCCCGTGCGCGCGACTATGTCCTGGCGCTGGCCGCCCGCCTGGGGCTTGAAGCCACCCAGGATCGCGTGGGCAACACCGTGATCCGCAAGCCCGCCCGGCCCGGCCGCGAGGGCGCCATTCCAACCGCCCTGCAAGGCCACCTGGATATGGTCTGCGAGAAGAACCAAGGCACGGCCCACAACTTCGATACCGATCCCATCCTCCTGGTCCGCGACGGCGACTGGCTGAAGGCGGACGGCACCACCCTGGGCGCCGATAACGGCGTAGGCGTCGCCGCCGCGCTCGCCGTGATGGAAAGCGAAAACATAGCCCACGGCCCGCTCGAGTTCGTCTTCACCATCGACGAGGAAAGCGGCCTGACCGGCGCCTCCGAGTTTCCCGCCGGACTGCTCCGCTCGAAATATTTCCTCAACCTCGACGGTGAGGAGGAGGGCACCCTCTGTATCGGTTGCGCCGGCGGCATCAACACCGTGGCCCGCCGAGCCGTCGCGCTCCGGCCGGTTCTCTCCGGTGAGGGCTTGCGCGTGCGCGTCTTCGGCCTGCAAGGCGGGCATTCCGGCATCGACATTCATAAAGGACGCGGCAACGCCGTGCGCATCCTGGGCCGCCTGCTCCAGACCCTCATGCACCGCCTGCCCGTCATGATCGGTGAGATCGAAGGCGGCAGCAAGCGCAACGTCATTCCGCGCGAGGCTTCGGCGACCTTGGCGATCGATGGCGAGCTCAGCGCGCATTGGCCGGAACTGCAATCACTCGTGCGCGCGCTTAGCAGCGAGATCCGCTCGGACCTTGGCGGCTTCGATCCCGGCCCTAGGATGGAGATCATGAGCTTTACTACTCCCAAGGAAGCGCTGTCTGATGCCGACGCCGCGCTCGTGGCTGGGTTGATGGCCAGCCAGCATCACGGCGTTCTGGCCATGAGCCCCGACGTCGCCGGCCTGGTGCAGACCTCCACGAACCTGGCCATCGTGACCGCTAAAGACGGCCAGGTGGAGATCGAAACCAGCCAGCGCAGCCCCATCCGTGCGAGTAAGATGGCCGCCGCCCGCATGGTATCCACCATCTTCCAACTGGCCGGTTTCAGCGTGGCGCATAGCGGCGACTATCCCGGCTGGAAGCCCGAGCCATCGAGCGATATCGTGCGCAAGTCCCAGGCGGTTCACCTGGAGATTCTGGGCAAGACCCCCGAGTTAGTCGCCATGCACGCCGGCCTGGAGTGCGGCGTAATCGGCGAGAAGTATCCCGGCATGCAAACCATCTCTTTCGGGCCGCACATCGTGGACGTTCACAGTCCCAGCGAACGGCTCAAAATCTCCTCGGTAGAGCCGTTCTGGAGGTTCCTCACGGGCCTTCTCGAGCGCGTCTAGTGTAGTGTCCAGGAAACAACTAGTGTAGTGTCCAGGTATTAACTAGTGTCAAGCCTCGTTTAAAATGT
>PLGA01000331.1 GCA_003139735.1 Bryobacterales bacterium
AGCCCCGGAACGGGGCGGAAGATCGCGGCGGCGCTATGTTTCGCCACTTTCAAGTCGCGCACCCGCTGCTGTAACGGTTCTCCAAACGGCTGAAAAAGTGCGCTATAATCGAATCTACTGAAGCCGATCCGCAACCCCCTCTCCCCGAAACGGTAGTTGGCTCGCCGGTTGTTCTTCTCAAAAAAACGAAACTCTGAATGAAAACTTTCTCCGATCTCTCTCTGTCCGCTCTCTTGAAGAGCAATGTCGCAAGACAAAACTTTACTGAACTAACCCCCGTGCAGGCTCTCGCCATCGAACCGGCGCTGGCCGGGCGCGACCTGGTCGCCACCGCCGAAACCGGCACGGGCAAGACGCTGGCCTTCGTTCTGCCGGTCATCCAGGCGCTCGCCAAGGAACCGGCCGGCGCCGGCATCCGCGCTCTGATCTTGAGCCCCACGCGGGAACTCGCCATCCAGATTGGCGAAACATTCGACAAAATGGCCGCCGGCTCCGGCATTCGCGCCGCCATTGTCGTAGGCGGCCTCAGCGAACACGCGCAGTTGAACGCCATTCGCCGCGGAGCCCAGGTGGCCATCGCCACTCCCGGCAGGCTCTACGATTTCCTAAGCCGCGCCTTGGTGAACCTCGGCGGCGTCCGCATCCTGGTTCTGGACGAGGCGGACCGCATGCTCGATATGGGCTTTCTGCCCACCATTAAGCGGATCATGGCGGCCATGCCCGCCAGCCGCCAGACCATGTTCTTCTCGGCCACCATCGAAAGCTCGGTCAAACACCTGGTTGACGCTCACGTGCGCAACGCGCTGCGCATCGAATGCGGCTCCGTTACAAAACCCACGGGCCAGGTGGACCTGCATTTCTATGAGGTCGAACCAGACCGCAAACTCGGATTGCTCGAATTCATGCTGCACGAGGAAGAAGGATCGTTCCTGGTCTTCGCCCGCACCAAGCATGGCGCCGACCGGTTGTCCCGGAAACTGGTTCGCTCAGGCATAAAGGCGGCCGCCATTCACGGCGACCGCACCCAGAACCAGCGCAACCAGGCGTTGCGCGGCTTCCAGGAAGGCCAGTATCGTGTCCTGGTGGCCACCGATGTAGCCGCCCGCGGCATCCACGTGGAAGGCATCTCGCACGTGGTCAATTACGATCTTCCCCAGGTCCCGGAGGATTTCATCCATCGGGTCGGCCGCACGGGGCGCGCCGGCGCCCGCGGAACGGCCACTACATTCGCGGCGCGCGCGGAACGCGCCGAGGTCGCCCGCATCGAGCGAACCCTCTCCATCCGCCTCAAGCGGCTCGAACTCTCCGCTGGAATTCCACGCGAGGAGAGGCATACCGCTCCGGTGGTCGCCATCGAGGTCGCTTCCCGCCGCCCGCGCCTGGTGGGATCCTTTGGACCCCGCCGCCGCTTCGCCTCCGGCCGGTAGCTGAAAGATTTTCACTTGCGTATGCCATCGTACGGACCGTGATATAATTCCCGACAGTTCACCGACACCGAATCTTCCGACGACTTTAATCGCCAAAACCCGCCTTTGACGTCTGGGACGACTTGCCGGAATTTGAAAAGAAAGGCTAGTTTCAAGCCGGCAAGCCCCATGAAGGTTCTCCTATATAACCCCGACAACGGCGTGACCCAAAACTTCATGCCGCACCTCTGGATGTTTTTGTTGCAGTCGCTCACGCCGCCCGGCCATGAAGTCCTNNCCCATGACCGATGCCGAACTGGTCCAGTTCGCTCTCAAGGAGCGAATCGGGCTGGTGGGAATCGGCGCCATGACGCGCATGATCGCCAAAGCCTACCGCGTCGCTGACGCCTTGCGCGCCGCCGGCATCCCCGTGGTGATGGGCGGCCCGCACATCACCGAAGTCCCCGACGAGGCGCTCGGCCGCGATGGCGGGCCGCGCCACGCCGACGCCCTGGCCCTCGGCGAGGCGGATGAAACCTGGCCTCGGATTGTCGAGGACGCCGCCCGCGGCCAGCTCAAAGAGGTTTACGCTCCCGTGGACGCCTTCGGCCAGGAACGCAAACCCAATTTGGGGAACTATCCGGCCATTCCCTGGGACAAACTGGACATCGCCCAATTCAACCGCATCCCCAGCGTGATGCGCCGCGTCATGGCGCACTACCGCCAGCCATGGGAGACCTTCCACATCATCCCCATCGAATCCGGCCGCGGCTGTCCCTATGGGTGCGAGTTCTGCACCGTGACGGGATTCTTCGGCGACTCCATCCGCTTCCGCTCCAACCAAAGCATCGTCGATGAGATGCTGCTGATCAAGCGGCGCGCCAAGTCCACTCACGGGCAGATCGCCGTGTTCTTCGTCGACGACAATTTCGCCATCAACGTCAAGCGCACCAAGTCCCTCCTGCGCGACATCATCGCGGCGGGCGCCGAGCTTGCCTGGGTGGGACAGATCAGCGCCAATCTGCTGCGGGACCCTGAGCTGATCGATTTGATTGCGGATTCCGGNNAAGAGCTTCAACAAGCCGGCCGAATATGCGGGCGTGCTCCAGGCGCTGGCCGACCGCAACGTCTACGCTATCACCTCGTTTATCTTCGGGCTGGATAACGACACGCCGGGCGTCGCCGCGCGCACCCTGGCGGAGATGCGGACCTGGCCGCCTGTCTTGCCGGTTTTCGGGCAGATCACGCCCTTTCCCGCTACTCCGCTCTACGATCGCCTGAAGAAGGAAGGACGCCTGACGCGGCCCAAACACTGGCTCGAGTTCGCGCCGTTCCACATGGCGCACACGCCCCTGAAGATCTCCGTTTCGGAAGTGCAGGACGAAGTGCGCCAGGCATGGGCCGACTCCTACAGCCCCGCCGCCAACCAGCGCGCGCTGGACTCCATCGCCAACGAGCCGGTCCCTTACAAGATCAGCCACCTGGCCGCCCGCTTCTTCTTTCGCGGAATCTATTTCCCGCAAAAAGGAATATTGCAGTGGCTGAAGCTGATCGCCGGGAACCGCCGCTCCATCGTCCGCATCGTCCGGGAATCCTTCACCCAATGGTACGGAACCCGCGACCCCGCCACCTTGCGTGCCTTTGCAGGACCCGCTCGCTACAGCCCCGTGCCCGAAGCTCCGCCGCCCGACGCCGGCGCCGATTAAAACTAGCGTAGTGTCCAGGAAACAACTAGACAGTGGGGCAGGCCATCGTTTTTTGTGGCCTGCCTTCTTCGGTGGGGCGGACCGGGGCGCCCACCGTCTCCGCGGGCCCGTCTGCCTTCTTGAGTTAATTCTTGGACACTACACTAGTCTTCCAGAATGACGTGCGCCATTCCCAGTTCCTTCGTGTGCGTGAGCGATAGCGCGATGTGACGGACGCCCAACTTTTCCGCGACCCGTGCGGCCACTCCATGCAGGCGCAGGGTGGGCTTACCGGAACGCAAGTTGGCGACTTCGAAATCCTGCCAGCGCACACCCAGCCGCCAGCCCGTGCCGATGGCCTTCATGCCCGCCTCTTTGGCGGCAAAGCGCGCGGCAAAGCTCTCGGCGGAGTTNNGGCGGCGAAGCGCGCGGCATAGCGCTCGTACTTGTTGGCCTTGCGCTCCACGTAGGCGATCTCGTCGGGCGTGTAAACGCGGCCCACGAACCTCGCGCCGAACCGTTCGATGGAGGCGCGTATGCGCGGAACTTCCGCCAGATCCACTCCCGTTCCGACAATCATTTCAAATCCATGCCCGATGTCGTTATCGTCAAACGCCCGTGCTTCACGCCCTTGGCGCTGATCAGGGCGTCCGCTATCCTGCGCACGTCCGCAGCCTTGCCCCGCACCACCAGCACCTCCAGACAATGATCGTGATCCAGGTGTACGTGCAGCGTCGAAAGAATCGAGCGGTGATGGTCATGCTGGATGTCCGTCAGCTTCTCGCTCAAAAGGCGCACGTGGTGATCGTAAACCAGCGTGACCGTTCCCACCACGGGACTTTCGGGCGATTCCCAGGCCTTTTCCACCAGCTCGTCGCGGATCATGTCGCGGAACGCCTCCGACCGGTTCGTGTACCCGCGCTGCGCAATCAGCCGGTCGAACTTATCCAACAGGTCGGAATTGATCGCCACCCCAATCCGGCTGAGCCCGCTCATGCGTATCCATCGTATCACTGCCGGGTGACACGATTATCTCAATCGTGATACCGTGGGGACGACTGTGCATATTCCGGACGGATTTCTTTCCACGCCGGTTTGGGTCACCCTGGACGCGGCGGCCGTTCCCGCGGTGGGCTACATGGTGCGGCGGGCCCAACGAGGGTTCGACGACGCTAAGGTCCCGCTGCTCGGCGTGATGGGCGCGTTCGTCTTCGCGGCCCAGATGATCAATTTCCCGGTGGGGATCGGAACCACCGCACACCTGCTGGGCGGCGCCTTGCTGGCATACACCCTGGGACCGGCCGCGGCCAGCGTGACCATGGCCTCGATTCTGGCCATTCAGGCGCTGGTTTTTCAGGATGGCGGTATTCTGGCGCTCGGCCCCAACATGATCAACATGGCCGTGGCTGGGGTGTTGGCGGGCTATCTGCCTTTCTATTTGTGGGGCGGAGGCCGGTGGCGCCGGGCCTCGATCTTCGCGGGCGGCGTCCTCTCCGCTCTGGTGAGCGCGGTGCTGGCGCTCGCCGAGTTGCTGATTTCGGGCGTGCGTATGCCGCTCTCCATTCTGGCGGTATCGCTCGCGTTGTTCCTGGTGGCCGCGGTGCTGGAGGGCGCCATCACCGTGGCGGTGATCGGCGCGCTTGAGAAGATCCAGCCGAATTTCGTGCGCCAGCCGCGCCAGGGCCGGCCGTTCGCGCTTGGCGCTTTGGCGCTCGCCGGACTGCTCCTGGCGGCGGTTGGCGTGCTGGTGGCCGCGGCCGCGCCGGACGGCATTCAGAAGCTCGGCATCCAAACCGGCATCGCTTCGCGCGCCCAGGCGCTGTTCTCGACTCCGTTTACGGGTTACCAGGCGGCCTTCCTGGCGGCGGGCTGGCAGCGCAAGACTCTCGGAGGACTGGCCGGGCTGGCGCTGGTTTATGGGGCGTGCCTGATTTTCGGCCGGGCCGTGGCGCGCAAGAGGAGCGCCTGAGTGCATCACATCGTTCTCGATCGATGGAGCCGCGGCGCGAGCCCCTTGCACCGCCTCGATCCGCGCGCCAAGATCGTTCCTCTGCTGGCGCTGCTCGCGGCGCTGGCCACCGCGCGTCACGCGCTGCCGGAGTTCTCCGCGGCCGTCTTTGCGATGCTCTGCGCGGCCCTGCTGGCTGCGCGCATTCCCTTGTTCGCGGCGCTGGCCCGCGCGGCCCTGGTGCTTCCGTTCGCCGCGGTTTTCGCGGCGGTCTGCTGGCTCTCGGGCGATCCCGCGCGCGGATTGGCCCTGGCGCTGAAAAGCTATCTCTCCGCATTGGCGGTGTTGACGGTAGTGGCCACCACGCCGCTGCCGGTCCTGTTGCGCGGCCTGGAGTTGCTGCGCGTCCCGCTGTTTCTTCTGACCGTGGCGCAGTTTCTCTACCGGTATCTGTTCGTGATTTCCGAGGAAGCCCAGCACATGCGCAAAGCCGCCGCCGCGCGGGGAACGCCCATGCGTCCGCTCGAATCCCTGGGCGCACGCTTCCGCGCGGCGGCGGGCGCGCTGGCCGTGCTCTTTGCGCGTTCCTACGGACGGGCGCAGGACGTGCATCGCGCCATGCTGGCGCGCGGCTTCACGGGCCGGCTGCATCCGCTGTTCGATCTCCGCTTCCGGCCGGCCGACGCGGCATTCACGGCTCTCGCCTCGCTGGCGCCCGTGGCGGCGCGCCTTGCCATCGAGAGGATTCGATGAAGCGGCCCGTAATCGAGACGCGCGATCTGCGGTTCCGCTACGGGGACGGCGCGCCCGCGCTCAACGGCGTGAATTTCCGGCTCGACGAGGGGGAATGCGTGGCTTTGCTCGGTCCCAATGGGAGCGGCAAGACCACCTTTGTGCTCCACTTGAACGGCTTGCTGGAGGGCCAAGGCAGCGTCGAAGTCTGCGGGCTGTCCGTGGAGCGGCGCAANNGCCCTCAAGACCGTGGGCATGGAGGGGTCCGCCGCGCGCGCCCCGTACCACCTGAGCGCCGGCGAGCAAAAGAAAGTCGCCATCGCCGGGATCCTCGCGACCGATCCCGAAATTCTGGCGCTCGACGAACCCACCACGTTTCTCGACCCGCCGGGACAGCGGGCCCTGGCCGAACTGCTGGGGGCGCTGCCACAGGCGAAAATCCTCGTCACGCACAACATCCCGTTCGCGCTGGCGCTGTGCCGCCGCGCGGTGTTCTTTCAGGAAGGCGTAATCGTGGCGGATGGCCCGGTGGACGAGGTGGTCGCTCGCTTCGGGTGGGACTTTGCTACCGCCGCTCCGCAGCCGCGGCGCTAACGGGGCCTCAAGACCTACTTTTTCCCAGCCTGGAGTCTGCGGTGCGCGGCCCAGCGCTTTTTCTGCGCCGCGGAGATCCGCGCGCGCGCGGCCGCGCTCAGGACCCGCTTGGCATGCCCCGCGCTCTTGGCTGCCCCTTTAGAGCTCGCCGGGGCCTTGCCTCCGAGCTGCGCCTTAATCTCACCGATCTTATCTTCGATCTTCTGTCTCTCGACTTGATAGCCAATTAAGGCCATCTCTAATATCGTAAGGTCTTCCGTTTGCTTGCCTCGTGCCATAGATTCCCCACGCACACTATATCATAGGGGGCGCGGATTGTGCAAAAATAATCAAGAGCGGCGGCCGGAATAAGTCACATGCGAATCCTCATCCAGCGTGTAAGCCAAGCCCGTGTCGTTGTCAGTGACAGTACCGTCGGAACTATCCGTACGGGGTTGCTTGTCTTTCTGGGCGTCGCCAAATCCGATGCCGCCGCCGACGCGGACTATCTTATCGACAAGCTTCTCGGACTCCGGATCTTTCCGGACGAGGCGGGAAAAATGAACCGCAATGTGAGCCAGGCCGGCGGCGCCCTGCTGATCGTCTCGCAATTTACGTTGTACGCGGATTGCCGCAAAGGCAGGCGGCCAAGCTTTGACCAGGCCGCGCCGCCGGAGGCCGCCTTGTCTCTCTATAATTACTTTGTGGACTCGGCGAAAAAAGGACCCGTGCCGGTGGAGACCGGCGTTTTTCAGGCCAGCATGGAGGTCCATTTGGTAAATGACGGCCCAGTCACTATCCAAATCGACTCCCCCGGCGGAAACCCCCGATGATCGAAACTTACGGCTATGCCCGCGCCGGTTTGTTGGGAAATCCGAGCGACGGTTACTTTGGCAAGACCATCTCGTTTGCCCTGTCGAATTTTCGGGCGCGGGTTCTGGTGTATCCTAGCGGACGCTTGGAAATCAAGCCCTCCAAGGCGGACATTCCCACCTTCGAAAACCTGGAGGACCTGCACCGCGTGACCCGCTGGCGAGGTTACTACGGCGGCGTGCGGATTGTGCAGGCGCTGATCGTCAGGCTGATCGACTATTGCCGCGAGCGGGGCATCGAACTGCCGGACCGTAACTTCACGCTGGAGTACGAATCCAGCATTCCGCAGCGGCTCGGACTGGGCGGCTCAAGCGCCATCATCACGGCCGCATTGCGGGCGCTTTGCCAGTATTACCGGCTCGACNNCTCTCGACATTCCGCTGCCGGTTCAAGCCAACCTCGCGCTGGAGGCGGAAACACGCGAACTGGGCGTCCCGGCGGGCTTGCAGGACCGCGTGGCTCAGGCCTACCAAGGCTTGGTTTACATGGATTTCTCGCGCGGCCTGATGGAGTCGCGCGGATACGGCGAATACCAGCATCTGGACCCGGACCTTGCGCGCAACGTCTATGTTGCATACCGGACCTCCTTGAGTGAGGGAACCGAAGTATTCCACAACGACATTCGGGAACGCTGGAGCCGCGGCGAGCCGGCCGTGGTGGAAGCCATGAAAACCTGGGCGAGTTACGCCGAGCAGGGAAGAGAATGCCTGCTGCGCGGCGATTTCTCAGGGCTGAGTGACCTGATCGACGCTAACTTCGATTTGCGCACGCGCATTTACAAGATTGGCGGAGGCAACCGGGAGATGATAGAGACCGCCAGACGCGCCGGAGCTTCGGCGAACTTCGCCGGATCCGGCGGCGCGATCGTGGGCCTGTATCGCGATCGGGACACGCTCATCCGGTTGACGGAAGCGATGCAAGCCATCGGCGTGGCCGTAATTGAACCTAGGATCGCACGCTAATGACTAAGCCAATAGCTCTGATTACGGGCGCATCGGCTGGGATCGGCGCAACCTTCGCGCGGGCCTTGGCCGCACGTGGGTACCATCTGATCCTCGTCGCGCGGCGGCGCGACCGGCTGGAGGCCCTCGCGGCGGAACTCTCCGCGTCGACCGAAATCATGGAAGCCGATCTCACCGATCCCGCGCAACTGAAGCTTGTCGAGGCCCGCGCCGGCGCGGAACCGCGGATCGACTTGCTCGTGAACAACGCCGGTTTCGGCATCCCCGGCCGCTTCTGGGAAACCGACGTGGAAATGCAGAACCAGCTGCATCTGCTGCATATCGTCGCGATCATGCGATTGACCCACGCCGCGCTCGGCGCGATGATCCCCGGGAACCGCGGCGCAATCGTCAATGTGTCCTCGGTCGCGGGCTTCGTTCACAGTCCCGGCAGCATCACCTACTCCGCCAGCAAGTCTTGGATCAATAGCTTCACCGAAGGCTTGGACATGGAGTTGAAGAGCATGGGATCGGCCGTCCGGGTTCAGGCGCTTTGTCCCGGCTACACCTACAGCGAGTTCCACGACGTGGCCGGAATCGACAGAAAGACCATCCCCGCCGCGCTGTGGACCGCCGCGGAAGATGTGGTCGAAGCTTCTCTCGCCGGCCTGGAGCGCAACAAGCTATTCGTGATTCCCGGCTGGCGCTACCGGCTCCTGGTCCGCTTCCTCCGCGTCATGCCGGCCGCGTGGGTGCGCGCCGGTTCCATTTGGTACGCCCGCCGGACGAGGCGCGACCGCGCGCGGCCGTAAGGGACGGTCGATTTAACGAGAGGCATCCAGGACGGCGATGTCGTACGCCATGACTTGCGGATCGACGGTCACCAGCGTCAGACCTTCGCATTGGGCTTGCGCCACGAGCATCCGGTCAAATGGGTCGTGATGATGGAAGGGCAGGTTGCCGGCGGCCAGGGCATGCCGCACCGAAATCGGAAGCGACCGGACGCCATGTTTGGAAAGCGACGAAATGCTCTCCTCGAGAGGCGAATCCAAGCGCAAGCGTCCCGCCGCGCTCTTGATGGACATTTCCCAGACGGAGGCCGGGCTCAGCCACAGCCGGACGCCCGTCTCGAACAAAGCGGCTCTTGCGCGAGGTCCGATCCGCTTGCTTCCCTGCATCCACCAGATCAGAACGTGCGTATCCAGGAGCAGGTTCATGGCTCGACGCCGAAACTCCTGAGTATCTCAGGCGGAAGCGGCGCGTCGAAGTCGTCCGAAACCCGAATCTTGCCCTTTAACATTCCAAAGGATTTCCGAAAGTCGGGTTCGTCCAGCGGCACTAGCCGGGCCTTTGCCTTTCCGGCCTTGGCGATGATGATCTCCTCGCCGGCCGCGGCTTGCTCCACCAAGCTCGAAAGATTGGTCTTGGCAGCGTGAATGTTCACGGTCTTCATGACTTAGCTAAACTTAGTTTAACATGGAGATCGTGCAGATTTGCCGCGATGGCGCGCATGCGGTCCACGCAGGCCAATGGGCGCGTTTGCCTCGCTGCGAACGGTCCTGTAGAGTGAAGGTGTGACGGCGGCGGAGGCATACGAGTTGACCACGCAAGGAGGAGCGACGGATTTCGCGCGGCTGATCGAGGCTTGCGAATCGTTGGGACCCTATTGTCTGATCGGCGGCCTGGCCGTCAACTGCTACGTGGAGCCGGTCTACACCCTCGACGCAGATATTGTGGTGGTCGCGGCGAGCTTACCTGAACTTTCCGGGCGGCTCCGGGAGCTGGGCTTTAAGAGCGAGTTGCGGATTCAGTTCACCACGGACGAAAGGNNGTATCAGGCGTTCCCGGCCCGGTCCGCGGAAGCCGAGGTTTTGGGTCTGCGCGCGAGGGTCGCCAGGCTGGAAGATGTCACTCAAGGCAAGCTCTGGGCCTATGGCGATCCACGGCGGCGTTTGAGCAAACGGAAGAAGGATGAATTGGACCTGATCCGGCTTGCGGAAGCCCATCCGGAATTGAAGGCCGCGTACCCGAGCGAACTGCGGGAACAAATCGAGAAGGGCTGAGCAACGGCGGAAGAGGCAGACGACGAAAAACGATCGTCTGCCCCACCTCAATGAAAATCGTGCGATTCCGCCGCCGCGCCGGCATATAGCCCTTCGATGCGCGCGGCCTTTACCGAAATCACGCCGTCAAGGTTCTGCAGGACCCCGAAGATCATCAGAAACGGCTCGCTCAGTAACACGACCTTGTATAGGTCGTATGTGGGCGGCGCGACGATCGCGTTCATAATGCCGGTTTCATCTTCCATGCTGAGGAACACGAAGCCCTTGGCCGTGCCCGG
>PLGA01000656.1 GCA_003139735.1 Bryobacterales bacterium
GACGAAGCGGCGGTGGGCGGCGGTGAGGAAGCCCAAACCGGCGAAGACGGCGGCGGCCAAACTGGGCCTGAAACGCGCTGCCCGGACAATCGTGGCCAAGAATCCGACGCCGACGGTCGCGCCGTNNATGCTACCTGAGGTTCCTTTTGATTGACAGAGCACTGCCTCCGGCTGTAATGTAGGCTATCTGTCCAAGGGGATGACGTACATGGATGCGAGTTCTAAGCCGGCAGAGACCCTCACGCCTTACCAGCTAGAGAAAGCAAAGCGAGATCCCCGGGAGGTGTGGTGCGGACAGGTACATGACAGCATCGCGGAAGCGATTGTCCACGCTGAGCGGAACCTCGGGATGTTCAGGCAACCAGCGCTGCCGTATTGGGGCAGGACAAGGTACACTGGCTCCACGGTGGTCGGCTGGCAGATAAATGATGCCAAGAGATACCGACTCGACTTCACGCCAAACTACGCGAAAGAGAATGCTGCTGCCGCCGGGTGGTCCGGCACCTCAGAACTGAAGGGATCAGAGGGAGTTCATGTCAACGAAGAGAACTTCCACGATCCCAGAGCCAAGGCAGTGAGCAGGATCTGCCATCCAACACGAGGCTCCGTTCGCTGGGCTGAAACCTATTGGGGGAAGTGGACCAAGCAATTTGGAAAACCAGAGTGAGGCTGCTTGCAGCGGCTGGGACATGGTGCATAGCGGCTGCGAAGTCCTTTCCCGCCGCCGAAGTCCTCAGACGTCCCATTTGGGAAGCTGAGACTGCGAGCCATCCATTCCCCTCCGCTACAATCGGTTTCGCCGGGCCGCTGGTACAATCGGCAAGCTGACCGCACTCCACGCCCCTGGCCGCATTCGCCCGCCAGGGAATCTCCGCCGCCCNNGGCGGCGTCCGGGTGCTGATCACGGGCCGCAACACTCCGACAGGACGGCCATGATCGCTCTCGACGAAGCGCCGGCGACGATCAAGCTGCGGGTCGTCGCCCGCTCCCGCCGCGCCCAAGCCCATTGTGATCCCCACTGCGCTCCGGCGCCTGGCCGCCGCGCAGCGGAAGCGCCGGGCGGCGACGCCGGTGCCAGCGAAGGCCGCCAGGAAGAAACGCCCGATCTCCGAGGATTCAAGCCGCAGCCGTAGGCCGAAAATACCGGCGTCCGGCTAATAGGTTACAGTATCGATCATGCCCGAAAATCCACCCCAGTTTGTCATTGCCTTTCCGCAGCAGCCCACGCCGGGGACGCTGACGGTGGTTGTGCCAGCGGAGCGAATCGATGAAATGGCACAACTGGAGAAAGATAGAAAATCCGGACATTTCCGAACACTTTTTTCTGGCGCCCTCGAAAAGTCGGGCCGATTTCGGGGTCTCCGGCCTGCCCTGTTTCGGAGGTCCATAGAGCACCGCGCGCAGGGCAGCGCGCGACGAGTAGACCATGATGTAGCGGGGGACGACGATCTCATGCAACGGACATCCCGACGAATCTTCTCCTGCAGCGGCGCCCGATGCACCCGCGGCCGGCTCGGGCAATCCCACGAATCGCGCCGTCGTCTCGCCGACAATTCTCCATCCGGCAGCTCGGAGCGAGGTTCCCGGCTCGGACTTCAGAATGTACGTCCAGCCGGCGGTACCCGAGAGCTCGCGCCGCGCGCCAGCAGGCCGCATAGAGGATCGAGCAGGCGTTCTTCGTTCCATCGGTCGCCAGGCACGTCACCTCCGCCGAGGCAGGAAACGGGACGCGGTGGCAGGGCCCGGAACCTGGCCTTGGGAGACGGCCAAGGTCATTTTCCATGAAGCCCGTTTCACAGCCCCGTGGCCCAGTTTCCGAGTGGCGCGTCACCCGCCCCGGATCCGTGCGCCGCTCCCGGAAGCCATCTACGAATCGGCGCTTCTTGTCCAACAGGATCTGTGTATGTTTATCGCACATCCGTATCGCCACATCCGCGAGGATGGCTCGACCTTTAGCGATAGTCCCAGTGCCTAGAGTTTGCGCCGCTGATCGAAAGGCATGAGTACGTCGGGGCAATGCGCCGTGAGACGGTCGCCGGAGCGAACTCGCGGCATCATGCCATTGCGGACCTTACCTTCTCCGCGAGCCCGCGGGAGGTGTAGGGCTTCTGGATGAAACCGGCAACCTGCGGCCCTGGGAAGGCTTTCATCGTCTCCAGTTCGCTGTACCCGCTCGAAACCAGAATCTTGACCGCGGGACGGACCTTGCGGAGTTCCGGATAGGTTTCCGCGCCGGTCATGCCCGGCATGCTCGCATCGAGGATGACCAGTGAGATGTCGCCAGGGTGCCGCTTGAACGCGTCGATCGCCGCGGGTCCCCCATCCGCGAGGAGAACCTTGTAGCCGTACCGCTCCAGGACCTTTCTCGCCAGGTCCCGCACCGGCAGTTCATCGTCCACAACGAGAATCGTGCCGATCCCGCGGAGAGTCGCATACTGGGCCGCAACCTGCGCAACCGCCGAGACGCCTTCCGCGGCGGGGAACAAAACCGTGAAGCAGGCGCCTTTGTCGGGCGCGCTGCTCACGCTAATCGCTCCCCCGTGCCCTCGCACAATGCCGGCAACGGCCGCCAGGCCGAGTCCGCGGCCCTGGAACTTCGTCGAAAAGAACGGATCGAAAACTCTGGTTCTCGTCGCCTCGTCCATCCCACAGCCGGTGTCCCGTACCTCGAGAAGGACGTATCTTCCAGGCGAAAGCTCGGTTTCCAGGCTGCGCCGGACATACAATTCGTCTACGTCCTGAACGCCCGTCCTGACCGAGATCATACCCGCATCGCTCCCGATCGCCTCCGCCGCATTCAGGGCCAGGTTCATAAAGACTTGCTGCATCTGGCCGCGGTCGGCCTGGATGGGCGGAAGGTCCGGGTCCAGACCCAGGTGCAACGCAATCTTCTTGGAAATGGAAGGTTGAACCAGACCGGTCATCTCGGGGACCAGATCCGACAGATTCAGCGGCTCAACGACGAACTGGCCCTTGCCCGCATAGGCAAGCATCTGCCTGGTCAAATGGGCCGCCTGCTCGCCCGTCTTCACCACCGCCTCCAGGAGTTCGGCGGCGGGGTTGCTCTGCGGCAGGAGATCCTGCGCCAGGCTGGCGTTGCCGATGACTCCCACCAGCAGGTTATTGAAATCGTGCGCAATGCCGCCGGCCAACATGCCGATGCTTTCCAGTTTCTGAGCCTGGCGGAGATGCTCCTCCGCTCTCTTGCGGTCGGTAATGTCCGTTACCAGGGCTAGCGCCAGTTGCGTTCCGGCTCGACCGATAAAGCTGAGGCCGATCTCCAGCGGGAACTCGCCTCCGCCCTTCCTTTGGCCCCAAAGGTCGAGTCCCAGTCCCATTGGTCTTGTGTGCGGGTGAGCGAAGTACTGCCGCCGATGCCCGAGATGCGCCGCCCGATACCGCTCCGGCAAGAGGATGTCAAGGGGCTGGCCCAACAACTCATCCCGGGTATAGCCAAACATCTCCTCGGTCTTGGCGTTGACAAGGGCAATGCATCCCTTCTCGTCGACGGCGATGACGCCTTGCGGCGCCGATTCCAGCAGGGCGCGAAACCGGGCTTCGCTCGCCGCCAGAGCCTCTTCGGCCCGCCTGCGTTCCCGGCGGCTCCCGACATCGCGCAGTTCGCGCTCCACCGCCGGGCCCAGCCGCGCCAGGTTGTCCTTGAGCAGGTAGTCGTGGGCGCCGGCCTTCATCATTTCGACCGCTGTGTCCTCGCCCATCCTGCCGGACACGACGATGAAGGGAATGTCCCGGCCCGAATCGCGGAGGATCCCGAGGGCCGCCGGCGCGCCGAACTGCGGCAGGTAATAATCCGATACGATCACGTCCCAGGTCCGTTCCGCCAGCGCCGCGCGCATCCCGGCCGCGTCTTCCACGCGTTCCGATTCCACCTGGTAGCGCGATTTCTCCAGAGCGCGCACGATCAGCGCGGCGTCGCTTTCCGAATCCTCGATCTGCAAGACGCGCAATGGCTCGCTCATCATGGGGCTACTTTACTTTCGGCGGCGCCTCGTTCAGAATCAGCCAATACAACCCGAGTTGCTCGATGGCGGCGGCAAACTGGTGGAAATCCACCGGCTTTCGGATATAGCTGTTGGCCCCCAGGTCGTACCCCGCGGCCACGTCCTGCTCCTCCTTGGACGTGGTCAGGATCACCACCGGCAGGCGCCTAGTGCGCGCGTCGGCGCGGATTTGCCGCAATACGTCCAAGCCGGACACCTTGGGCAGCTTAAGGTCCAGCAGGACCAGAGCGGGCAGATCCGCGCCGTCCCGGCCCTGGTGCGCTCCCGCGCCCCACAAGTAATCCAGCGCCTCCTGGCCGTCCTGCGCCACCACCATTTCGTTGGCGATGTGCGCTTTCTTGAACGCCCGCTCCGTGAGGGCGACGTCGCTCGGGTTGTCTTCAACCAGAAGAAGCATGGTTTTGGAATTGTTTTTCATGAACCACCTAAAGTGAAATAGAATGCCGCGCCCCGGCCGGGTTCGGCCTCCGCCCAAACGCGCCCGCCGTGGCGATGGATAATGCGCTGCACGGTCGCCAGACCTATGCCGGTGCCAGGAAATTCAGATGTCTTGTGCAGCCGCTGGAAGGCGCCGAACAGCGTTCCGGCAAAAGCCATGTCGAAACCCACGCCGTTGTCGCGGACGTAGAAGGGGCGCTCGCCATCTCCTTCGGCCCGCCCGAATTCGATGCGCGCCTCGGCGCGCGGCCCGGTGAACTTGACGGCATTGGCGAACAGGTTGTCCAGGGCGATTTCCAGAAGCCGCGCGTCGCCCTTCGCCGCCAGACTGCCGGCGATGGTGAATTCGATCCGCCGGCCTAAGTTGGCTTCGGTCAGCCTGGCGGCGATCCTACGCGCAATGGCCGTCAGGTCCACCGCGCCCGCCGCCATCTCCGAGCGGGTAACGCG
>PLGA01000016.1 GCA_003139735.1 Bryobacterales bacterium
CTGCTTCACGCGATCATGCCCGCGAGCCGTGCCAACGGACCAGGCTTGCGGTGCGTTGTCTTCGTCCAGGGTTGCGGCCTGAATTGTCCTGGATGCTGGAATTCCGCTACACACCGACCGAGCGGGACGGATCTCGCTGTTGACGCGATCCTCGCGGAACTGCTGGACTACTGCGGCCGGCATTCGCTTGACGGCGTGACCCTTTCGGGCGGCGAACCGATGGAGCAGGCCGAGGACCTGGCCAGATTGCTTCAGGGCCTGCGCTCGGCATTGCCCATGCTCAGCGTCGGCATGTTTACGGGATACTCGGAATCGGAACTCGAAACTGGCCGCTATTTCACCAGGCATGTCGTCGACCCGGACCGGCGGCGGGCGCTCTGGCGCTCGATCCGCGGCCAACTCGATTTCGCCGTGATGGGCAGATACAACCGTCTTCAACCGAGTCATGCACCGATGTGCAGCAGCGCGAACCAGGTACTGAGATTATTCAGCGCCCGGCACACGGAAGTGGATTTCGGAGCGCAAACTGTGGAAATCACCATCGCGGCGGACGGGTTGACCCGAACTACGGGATTCCCGACACTGGGAAACCCGGCCTGATACACGCCCAACCCCGCCAACTTCAGATCGATGTGGAGGCCTTATGGAGCCGAATTCACTGGTGCAGTACGCATACGAATTGATGCGTGTGCTGAAGGAGGATCTCGCGGCGCGACGGACTGTTCAGCCCGCGTTTATCCTCTTGCACGACCGACACTGCGAAGTCCTCACCTTCCCACTGCGCCTGTTCGCATCCGCGGAGGGAAAGGCGGCCGTCGCAAGGACGTTCCGGAATCGCGCCCTGCAAACCGGAGCGCATGGCGCGCTCATGGGGCTGGACAGCTACTGCTTCGTCCCCGACCTCGCCGCGATGATGGAAGCNNCGCGGGGGGACAACAGCATCGTCTTCGGTGAGCTGCGGACCCTCGATTCTCGTGAAGTCCCAATGGAAGCCGCCGGGCTGTTTAGCATTTACGGCGGCCAGCACGTAGCTCGCGGCTGAACGCCGCAAACCGAGAGAAGGAGAAACACGACAATGGCAACATACGCGATGCCGCTCCTGGAAATTCAGGATGCGGGACAGGATTTGGCTCGCCGGACGGTCTGCATCAAGATCCAGCGAAGCCGGTTGGGGAATTCGAAGAAAGTCAACAGCTCTCAGGTCGAAGTCGATACCGACAAGACCATGATCAACGTTTCCAAGCGGCTGTTCACCTCAAAGGAATACGCCGCGCTACGGAATTTCGACGGCGAAGTCACGCGGTATCTGGAGAGCACTTGTCTGCCGTTCGAGCGCGGCATCCATCTATGCCCGTTACCGTTGCTGAAACAGGTCGAGCGGAAGATGCGCGAATTTGCGGAGCAGCGCCTGGGCCTGATCGAGGCATTCGTAGCCGTCTATCCAGAGCTGTGCCAGCACGCTCCAGGCCAACTGCGCGTCTTGCACAATCCGCTCGACTACCCGCCGGTGGACGAGGTCAGGGCGGCCTTCGACTTCACGTGGCGGTACGTCAGCTTCGGGGTGCCGGACCAGCTACGGGAGATCTCGGCTGAGATTTGGGACCAGGAGCGGGAGAAGACGGCGAAAATCATGACCGAGGCGGTGAGCGAAGTCCAGGTTGTCATGCGGAGCGCTATGGCCGATCTGGTTCACCATATGAGCGACCGGCTGAAGGATGGCCCGGATGGAAAGCCTGCGCGGTTTCACCAGACGACGGTTTCAAAGCTGGTGGAATTTCTCGACGGCTTCGATTTCCGGAACGTCACGGACGACGCCGAACTCAAGACCCTTGTGGAACGGGCGAAGGGCCTGTTGTCCGGGGTCAGCGCAAGGGATTTGAAGTCGGCCGCCGAACTGCGCAGCCAGGTCCGCGCCGGTATGGACGACATTGCCGCCGAACTCGACACGATGATTGTACGGAAGGGCGCCCGCAAGTTCCGCTTGGACGATTGATCCGATCACCGGAGGCACGAACCGGCTATGGCGATGCTCCATCCACTTTTCGTTGCCGACATCCTGGAGGGATTTGAAGGAACGCACGACGAGATGGCCGGGCGCGTCGAGAGCCCGGAGCTGAGCGCTGCGCTCGTTGCGCTTCGAAGCCAGGTGGCAGCGCTTCGCGTGGAAAGCGAAGAGACCTTCAGACGCACGGAAACCGCGCGGGCCACTCCGGAACGTGACGCTTGGTCGTCCCTCGCCTGGCCAAGCCGGACGCTGCCGACTTCCCGGTCCCGATTTCCGTGAAGGGCGTGTCACGGGATCTATCGCCTAACGTTTCAGGCGACACGTTCGGATCGAACACGCAAACCTTCGATTAACAGCACTACGGGTTGTGGCCGCAAGAAACCGATTGGGAATGGCTGATGGAGTTGCGGTGGTACGGTGAAAGAGAAGGATTGGGTCTTGAGGCACATGGAGCAGGACTATAGGATCGAGTGCGACACCATGGGCGAGATGCGCGTTCCGCGGGACGCGCTCTACGGACCTCAGACTGCCCGCGCGGTGGAGAACTTTCCCATCAGCCGGATGCGGTTTCAGCGGCCGTTCCTGCGCGCACTCGGCCTGATTAAGGCCGCTGCTGCCCAGGTGAACGGCCGGATGGGCTACCTGCCGCAGCCCAAAGCCGCTGCCATCGAATCTGCCGCCAATGAAGTTGCCGCAGGCCGCTGCGATGAATGGTTCGTTGTGGACGTCTTCCAGACCGGCAGCGGCACCTCCACCAACATGAATGCCAACGAGGTGATTGGCCGCCTGGCCGGCGCTCACCCAAACGATGAGGTCAACCGCGGGCAGTCCAGCAATGACGTGATTCCGGCCGCCCTGCATTTAGCCGCCGCCGAGACGGTTCAAAACGAATTGCTTCCCGCTATGCGCAGCCTGCACGGGGCGCTGGAGGCGAAGAGCCGCGAATTCGACGACGTTATCAAGATCGGCCGTACGCATCTTCAGGACGCCGTCCCNNCGGCTGGGGCAGGAGTTTTCGGGATACGCGCGGCAAGTGGAAGCGGCGCGGGAACGCGTGGAGGCGGCACTGCCGGCTATGTGCGAACTGGCCCTCGGCGGCACGGCGGTTGGCACGGGGCTCAACGCGCCCGAAGGCTTCGCCGCCGCGGTAATCGCAGAACTG
>PLGA01000377.1 GCA_003139735.1 Bryobacterales bacterium
GCGCCTTTCCTCGACTCTACTCCGATCCGGTCACCGGCAGCTGGTTACCCACGCTAATGAAAATGGCGGACCAACGTCGTATTCTCGTAAGGATCTATTCCCCCTGTGGAGTGGGCCGGGGTACCCACGCCTTTGGTGGGTCCCCTGCCACGCTGGCGTCCGTGCCGGCGTTCTTCCAGTCGCGAGGCGAAATACCAGACGAACCCAATTTCCGGCCAACTCGAACAAAATGAATCTACTTGCACTGTTCACCAAACGAACCCAAATCCGCCCGGAACACCCGGCGGGCGGCGTTTGCCCGAACGAACCCAAATCGGCGGCTCCGTCTGCTACACTTCGAAAATCGGCGTCCCAATCAGGGGAACTACTTTCATGACCATTCATCGGCGTTCGGTTTTTCTCGTCCTTCCCGCGCTGGTGTTGTGCGGGTGTAAACAGGCCCCAAAAGGCCCGGCTGCCGCGGGACTTCCCACCGTGATGGTCTCCATGGCCAAAGCCACCCAGGAATCCGTGCCTACGGATTTGCGCGTCGTGGGTACGGTGGAGGCATCCGCCATTGTTCAGGTCAAGTCGCAGGTGGCCGGGCAGCTCGCTAGCGTCGCGTTCACCGAGGGGCAGGACGTTGCCCAGGGCAACCTGCTCTTCCGCATCGACCCGAAGCCCTTCGAGGACGCCTTGCGGCAGGCGCAGGCGGCCGCAGCGCGCGACCGGGCGCAGGTGGCCCAGTCCGAGGCCATGCTGGCGCACGATACGGCGCAGGCCCAATACGCCGATATCGACGCCTCGCGGAACGACCAACTGGTGAAGGAGGGTCTGGCTTCCCGCTCGCAGTACGACCAATCGAAATCCAGCGCGGACGTAGCTCGCGAATCCGTCCACGCCACCCAGGCCAGCATCGACGCCGCCAAGGCGACGCTACAGTCCGACGAAGCCGCCATCGCCGCCGCCCAGCTCAACCTTGGCTATTGCCAGATCACCGCTCCCATCGGGGGGCGTACCGGCAACCTGCTCGTGCACGCGGGCAACCTGGTCAAGGTGAACGACGCGGCGCTGGTGGTGATCCACCAAATCGAGCCGATTTTCGTGAACTTCAGCGTTCCCGAGCAGCGCCTGGCGGCCATACGGCGGCTGGGCGCCGGACACAAGCTGCCGGTCCGCGCCCTGGTGGAGGGCGACGCCGTCCACGCCGCCGAAGGGTTTCTCTCGGTGATCGACAACACGGTGGATGCCTCCACCGGCACCATCCACTTGAAGGCGACTTTCGAGAACCGCGACCGCCTGCTCTGGCCCGGACAGTTCGTCACGGTCATGCTGACGCTCGACACCATCGAAAACGCCACCCTCATTCCCTCCGAAGCGATACAGGCCGGCCAGCGCGGCCCCTTCGTTTACGTGGTCAAAGCCAACCAGACGGTGGAGAGCCGCCCGGTGACGCCGGGCATCGTCGTCAACGGCAAAACGGTGATTGAAAAGGGCGTCTCCGCCGGCGAAACGGTGGTAACGGATGGCCTGCTGATGCTCTTCCCGGGCGCCCCGGTGCGGGCCGTGGACCCAGCCAAGCTGGGGACGGGGCCGCTATGAACATCTCGCGCCTCTTTATCGAGCGCCCCGTGATGACGGCGCTCGCCTGCTTCGCCATTCTCCTGTTCGGCGTGATCGCCTTCCGCGCGCTCCCGGTGGCCGCGCTGCCGAGCGTCGATTACCCCACCATCCAGGTGAACGCCGCGGTTCCAGGGGCCAATCCGGAGACTATGGCATCCGCCGTGGCGACGCCCCTCGAGCGTGAGTTTTCGACCATCGCCGGCGTGCAATCGATGAACTCCACCAACTCGCAGGGCAGCACGCAGATTACGGTGCAGTTCACCTTGGAGCGGAAGATCGACGAAGCCGCGCAGGATATTCAGGCCGCCATCTCCCGCGCCGGCGGGAACCTGCCGCCCAGCATGCCTCGCCCGCCTTCCTACCAGAAGGTGAACCCGGCCGAGCAGCCGATTCTTTATCTCGCCCTCACCTCCAGCACCCTGCCGCTTTACACCGTCGACGAATACGCCGACACCCTGCTGGCGCAGCGCATTTCGATGGTGAGCGGCGTTTCGCGCGTGCAGGTCATGGGGGCGCAAAAGTACGCCGTGCGCGTGCAGGTGGACCCGGACCAGCTCGCCGCGCACAACATCGGGATCGACGAAGTCCAGAACGCGATCTCCTCCAGCAATACCAACCTTCCCACCGGCCGCTTCGATGGCGATAAGCAGGCCTTCACCATCGAATCGAGCGGAACGCTCTCCAACGCGGCCGCGTACCGCCCCATCATCGTGGCGTACCGCAACGGTTCGCCGGTGCGGCTCGAACAACTGGGCCATGTGCTCGACGACGTCGAGGACAACAAGATCATCGCCTGGATGGATGACGTGCGCGGCGTGATTCTGGCCGTCAACCGCCAGCCGGGCACGAACACGGTGGACGTGGTGGACGGTATCCGCCAGTTGCTGCCGGAGTTGCGTCACGCGATTCCGCCGGCCGTGAAACTCGAGGTGGTGTACGACGCTTCGCAATCCATTCGCGGGTCCATCCGCGACGTGGAGTTCACGCTGCTGCTGACGCTCTGCATCGTGGTGATGGTGATCTTCCTGTTCCTGCGGAATATTTCCGCCACGGCCATTCCCGCGGCCGCGGTTCCCTTCTCCATCGTGGGCACGTTCGCGGTGATGTACCTGTTGGGCTACAGCCTCAACAACCTCTCGCTCATGGCGCTGACGCTTTCGGTGGGCTTCGTGGTGGACGACGCCATCGTCATGCTGGAGAACATCGTGCGCCACATGGAGCTGGGCGAATCGCGCATGCAGGCCGCCGTGAGCGCCTCGCGCGAGATCGGCTTCACCATTATTTCGATGACCCTTTCGCTGGTGGCGGTGTTCATCCCGGTCCTGTTCATGAGCGGGATTGTGGGCCGCTTGCTGCACGAATTCTCGGTGACCATCGTGGTGGCCATCCTGATTTCGGGATTCGTTTCGCTCAGCCTGACGCCCATGCTCGGCAGCCGTTATTTGAAGCCCAGCCGTGAGGCTCATCACGGTTTGGCTTACCGCGCCCTCGAAGGCGGCTTCAACAGCCTGGCAAAGTGGTACGAAAGCACGCTCAAGATCGCGATGCGATTCCGCCTGGCCACCCTGGCCGTTGCGGTTTTGATGCTGGTAGGCACGGTCTACCTGTTCGAGACCATGCCCACGGGTTTCATTCCCTCGCAAGACAGCGGCTTCTTTTTCGGCGTGACGCAAGGGCCGCAGGACATCTCTTTCGACTCCATGGCCAGGCACCACCGCGCCATCAGCGAGATCGTTCGCGCGCAGCCGTGGGCCGACGGGGTAGGGTCGTTCGTGACAGGCGGCAACCAGGCGTTTTTCTTCGTGCGCATGAAGCCGCGGGACCAGCGGACCATCTCCGTGGATCAGGCTATCGAGCAACTGCGCCCCAAGCTGTTCGCCGTGCCGGGCCTGTTCGCGTTCCTTCAGAATCCGCCGCCCATTACCGTCAGCGGCCAGAACTCGGCCAGCGCCTACCAACTCACGCTGCAAAGCACCAACCTGCAGGAGATTTACACTTGGGCGCCGCAGCTAATGGCCAAGATGCAGCAGATGCCGGGCTTCGTGGACGTCAACACGGACATGCAGATCTCCAGCCCGCAGGTGATGGTGGATATCGACCGCGACCGCGCGCAAGCCCTCGGCGTCAGCGCGGAACAAGTGCAGAATGCCATGTTCAGCGCCTTCGGCCAGCGCCAGGCGTCGGTGATCTACGCCCCCGCCAATCAGTACCTGGTAATCCTGGAGGTGGACCCGAAATACCAGCGCACGCCGGACGCGCTTTCCAAACTCTACCTGCGGTCTACCGGGGGATCGCTGATTCCGCTGGACGCGGTGGTAAGCACGAAACGGCAAACCGGACCGCTCAACATCAACCACTTCGGGCAACTGCCGGCGGTGACGCTCTCCTTCAACCTCCGGCCCGGCCATTCGCTGGGTGAGGCGGCCCAGCAGGTGGACGCCGCCATCACGGATCTGCGCATGCCGCCCACCGTGACCACCAGTTTCCAGGGAACCGTGAAGGAATTCCAAAGCTCGTTCCGGAACCTCTCGATCCTGCTGATTGTGGCGATCCTGGTGATCTACATCGTGCTGGGGATTCTGTACGAGAGCTTCATCCACCCCATCACGATCCTCTCGGGCCTGCCTTCGGCGGTCTTCGGAGCGCTGCTCACGCTGGTGATCTTCCACAAGGAGCTGGACCTGTTCGCGTTCGTGGGCATCATCATGCTATTCGGCGTGGTGAAGAAGAACGCCATCATGATNNGCTGCGCTTCCGCCCGATCATGATGACCACGGTGGCGGCGCTCTTCGGGACGCTCCCCATCGCCTTGGGCTATGGAGAAGGCGCCGACGCCCGCCAGCCGCTGGGCCTTGCCGTGGTCGGCGGCCTGGTGGTGAGCCAGTTCCTGACGCTGTATATCACCCCGGTGATCTACCTGTACCTGGAGCGCCTGCAAACCTGGCTGCGCGGAACGCAGCCGGTCGCGGTGCATACCGAACAGGCGCTAACTTAAGACAAAAGCGGAACCTTCCCGGCGCAACGTGGGGGCGGAGCGGCCGTCGTTTGACCGTTCCAGCTTAAGCAGTTGAGAAGCGAGGTGAAGAATGCCGAAAAGAGAAGCCCTTGAGCGGGAGCCCAGTACAGGCAATGTATTCGCCGACCTCGGCATGCCCGACGCGGGCGAGCACCTGATCAAAGCTGGCCTGGTAGTTCGGATCGACCGGACCATCCGCCAGCGAAAGCTGACCCAGGCAGCCGCGGCGCAGCTCATGGGGATCGATCAGCCCAAAATCTCAGCTATGCTGACTGGTCAGTTCAGGGGATATTCGGTTGAGCGCTTAATGCGTTTCCTGGTTGCGCTGGGGCACGATGTAGAGATCGTCGTAAAGACTCGAAAGCGCGGCGCGGCCGAACTGCGGGTCGCGCAGGGACCGGAGTGGCGATTTGGCGGAAGCCGTGGCGTCGCCGCAAGCGCGCCGGGCCGCTATTTTCTCTTCGGATAGGGCGTGTCGTAGCCCTTGGCGTCCCACCACAGGATGCGGTTCAGGGTATCCGCCGGGGCGCGGTCGGCTTCGGAAAGATTCATGGCCAGCGACTCGCGCGCGGCCTGCAGGCGGCGGCCGTCGAGCGCCGTTAAGGGAGGGTTCATCTGGTCGATGGGCTGCTGGGGAACCAGGTGCTCATAGGGCCTGGCGTCCGCCTTCGCGGTGAAGATGCTGGTCATGGGACGGGCCGCCTTCAGGAACCGCGTGCGCGCCGGGATGCGGAAGATCTCCTGGATGGTGCGCACCAGGCTGAGGTGGCTGTAGTTGTTCGAATCCACCACGCCGCGGCGAATGGACGGCCCGATCGCGAGCGCCACCGTGCGGTAGCCGTTCACGTGATCCACGCCGTCCTGGGCGTCGTCCTCCGTCACCAGGATCAGGCTCTTGGCCCAGAAACGGCTCTTGGAAATGCCTTCGACGATGCGGCCCAACGCCAAGTCGTCGTCCGCCACCATGGCCTTCGGTGTCGGCGCGCCGGGGCGCGTGGCGCTGGTGTGGTCGTTGCTGAGCAGGATGATGCTGAGGTTCTGCAACTGGCCGGTCTTTTCGTGCTCGCCGAGCTCGCGCAGGAATTCCGAGGCGCGAATCTGGTCGGGGATGGTGAGCTGGAAGCCTGGAAAGCGCGTGCTGCAGTAGGGCGCAAGAGCCGGGACGCCGCTACGGGCCCCCAGCACGGTCTCCCATGTGCCGTCTTTGTAGGCCTGATAACACTGGGTCCAGGTCAAGCGGGAAGCGGCGCCCCTGCCGGCGGGATTCTGCGTGTCCGCGTTCAAGCGGGCCGGCAATTGGAACTCGCCGAAAATCCGCACGCCGAGCGGCCGGGTCCCGCCCTGCCAGAAGAAGCCGGTGGGCGCCACCACCAGGGAGTCGCTCATGTCGTAGGCATAGCCGCGCGGCGATCCGGCGAAGGCCCGCTCCACGTAGTCGCTGACGAACGCCTGCATGAGCCACTGGTGGCCGTCGAAGCTGATGGCTCCGCTGGTGTAGTAGTTGTCGAGCGTCACGAACTGCTCCGCCAGGGCATGATGGTTCGGGGTGACATCGCGGCCGTACATCACCAGCTTGGGATCGCCGTTGCCCTTGGGAAGGTCGCCAAGAACCTGATCGTACGTGCGGTTCTCCTTCACAATCAGGAAGACGTGCTCGATTCCGACCGACGCCAGATTGGCGATGCCGCCGGCGGCCGAGTAAACCGGGCTGTTGGCCGACTTCACCTCGCGCGCGCCGGCAGCGAGTTGCAGCGGCGTCGGAGCGGGGATTTTCTCGAGCGACCCTTGGTACTCTCTCGAATTGAACGATCCCTTGTTGTTGGCGGTGTTCCCCACGCCCTTGATGTTCAGCACGCGCAAGGCCCCGTCGCTATCGATGGCGATGGCGGAAGGAAACCACGCCGCGGGCAGCGCGCCGGCGACTTTCCAGACCTTGCCCGAGTGCGTCAGCGCCGCCACGGCATCGTTGCCGCCGCAGGCCACGTAGAGCGTTTTTCCGTCCGGCGCAAAGGCCAAGCCGATAGGCATGCTGCCCAGCGCGGCATCCGGAAAGGTCGGGATTTTCACATCCGTTCGCGCCAGCGTGGCCGTATCCAGGAACGAAACCGTATCCGAAAGGGAGTTGGCCACCGCCAGCGTCGATTCGCCGGGATTGAGCGCCAATTGCGACGGCTGCAGACCGACCGGAACATCGCGGACCGCGAAGGTCGCGGCGTCCACTTCGCTCAATGTCCCCGATGCCGCCGAGCCGGTGACGGGGTCGGTGAGAATGGCCGAACCGCTCGATGGCGCAGTAGTCTCGCCCGCATTCGGCCTGCGCCCGCCACGGTTGGTGATGTAGATCTTACCGCGCTTCGTAACGACCACTCCGAACGGGGCCATCCCGACATCCACCTGCTTGCGGATTTCGTGCGTGGAGGCGTCGATCACGGCCAGAGTATTCGAGCGGCTGAAGGCCACGTAGGCCGTCCCGCCGTCCGCCGAAAACGCGATCCCCACCGGCAAGGGATGCCCTGGGAGCGCAAGGCGGCTGGTCTTCACCGGCATCCCTACATCGGAAAGCTGCGCAATCAGGATGCTGTCCGGTCCGCTGCCGGTGGTCTCACTGGCCCACAACTCACGGTTCCCGGGGCGGAACGCGATGCCGGCGTAGGACGTAGTCCGCTTGGGGATGCCGTCGGCCGCCGTGGGAATCTCAGCCAACTTGGCGCCGGTGGATGCCTGGAAGAATTGCACGGTGTTGGTGTTGAGGACCGCCAGCATGCGCTTGCCGGAGTCGAACGCCATGTCGACGGGCCGGCCGGGGATGACGCTTTGCTCGCCCCAGGGGCGCAGCATTTGGCTGGTGGGAACCAGATAAACGCCATCGGGCTGTTTGCCCATGGCGGCAGTGGTTTTCAAAACCGAGAAGATTCTGGTCTGTTGCGCGACCAACGCCGCTCCGGCCAAGGCCGCGGCGCACACGATTGCGGTTCGCATGGCTCATAAGGTAACACCCTGCGTCCCAGGCCTTCGATGTGAAATCCGTTACAATAGGGGAATCAGATGCGTTTTTATACGGCCCTCCTATTTCTCCTGGTTGCCCGTGTTGCCTGCGCGCAGAACGACGTCGATCCCGAAGTGGCGCGCGTTCAGGCTGAGGTGGCCAGGGTTCGCGCCCTGGTGGAAGCCGGGGTCGCCCCGCCTCTGCAATTGCAGAAGGCGGAAGCCGGCATGGCCGATGCCCAGGACGCCGCCATTCTTCGCAAGACGATCTACGGGAAGGATTTGACCGAGGCGCAGTCGGACGACATGCTGGCCGCCGCGAACCGCCGCCTGGAACGCCGCAAACAAGAGTACGAACAGGCCAAGAAGCTGGTGGATGCCGGAGCCGCGGCGCGGAACTCGCTCGACGAGCCTCGCGCGGAGATCGATACGGCGGCCAAGGAATACGGCTTGGCGGAGTCTCGCGCGGCGCTGGTCCACGAGCTGACGCAGATGGCCAGCGAGGAGGAGGAACTGGCCGTTAAGCTGACCACCGAGCCGGCCGAAGCCCCCTCCGTTGCGGAACGGCACGACGGCGACGGCGTCTTCGATATGGTCATGTTCGCCGGCGTGGAAACGGCTTACGAGCGGCAGTTCGGCGCAAGCCTGCCGGTGAGCGCCATGGGCCAGACCGCGGTACACCGCGCCATGGGCTTCGACCACTCCGGCCGCGTGGACGTGGCGCTGAACCCGGATAGCGCCGAAGGCGAGTGGCTGCGAACGTTCCTGACCGTGAAGCGGATTCCGTTTTTCGTTTTCCGGCAGGCCATCCCCGGCAAGGCGACCGGCGCTCATATTCATATCGGCCCTGTGAGCACTCACCTGGCGAGCGGCGGATAAGGATGACCGACCCAAGCCTGCGAGTGCTGATCTCCTCGGACCGAATCCAGGCCCGCATACGGGAGATGGGCGAGCAGATCTCCCGCGATTATCCCGAAGGCCGCCTGCACCTCATCTGCATCCTCAAAGGCGCCACCTTCTTCATGAGCGACCTGGCGCGCGCCATGAAGCGGGATGTGTATGTGGACTTCATGGGCATTTCCACTTACGGCAAGGGCAAGACCACCTCCGGCGAGGTCAAGGTGACGAAGGACCTCGATATCTCGCTCGAAGGGGCCGACGTGCTCGTGGTAGAGGACATTGTCGATAGCGGCGTGACGCTGAACTACCTGCTGCACGTGCTGGAACAGCGCAGACCGCGCTCTCTGCGCATTGCCGCGCTGCTGGACAAACCGGAGCGGCGGCTGCGCCCGGTGCCGGTGAGCTACGTGGGATTCCGGATTCCCGACGAGTTCGTGGTGGGCTACGGTCTCGACGTCGCCGAGCGCTACCGNNCGTGGGCTACGGTCTGGATTACGACGAGAAGTATCGCAACCTGGACGATATCTGCGTTCTGGACGGCGAACCGGCGGCGGGCTGACGGCCGTGCGCCGAGTCCTGGTTTTGGCCGCCTGCGCGGTTCTGTGCTCCTGCCAAGCCCCGCCCCCGGCGGTCCGGGACGATGCCGCAAGAGGACAGGCGGCCTTCCGCGGCTACTGCGCGGCCTGCCACAACGCGGATAGCCGTCAAAGGAAGGTTGGGCCGGGTCTCAAAGGGCTGTTCCACTGGGACAGCGGAGCCAAGATCCGCGCCAAAATCGAAGCCGGCGGCAACGGGATGCCAGCCTTCAAAGACATGCTGACCGGCCAGGAAAAGGACGATCTGATCGCCTGGCTCAAGACCCTGTAGCGCCGGGAATGGCGCGCCGGAAGCGTTCATCGGGAGGGACCCCCGCTTGGGCGCCCGGACCGTCACTCAGATCCTTTAAAATGGTTCAGGTCCGCGGCTCTCTTGTCATCGCTTCCTTCAGCCGGACGAACTCCCGATCCAGGTCGTCCATGCGGGTCGCAACAGAGCCCAGGTCACCGGCCTTGCCGGCCTTTTCCATCTCGAAGGCCAGCGCGCGCAGGGCCTCGCCGCCCACGTTGGACGACGAGCCCTTGAGGGTATGGGCTTGGCGCTCGGCGCCCGGTGCGTCCGAGGCGTCGAGATAGCCCCGCAGCGCCTCGATCTGCCGCGGGGTGTCGTCCAGAAAACATTCTACGATTTCCTGAGCCAGGCCCTCATCGTCCATGACGCGATCCAGCAGGCCCGCCCGGTCGAAAACGACTGGGGCTGAGGAAGCAAGTGTGCAAGGAGGCGGGGTTTCTCCCGCATTCGACATTCCCAATCCATCCTGCTTCTTCGGCAGCCAGCGCGCCAGAACCTCGGCCAGGGCCTGCGGCGACACCGGTTTGGACACATAGTCGTTCATGCCCGCCTCGATGCATCGCTCCCGGTCACCCCGCATGGCGTGGGCGGTCATGGCGATGATGGGAATGGCGTGGTCGCGGACATTGGATTGCGGATTGCGGATCTGCCGGGTAGCCTCGGCGCCGTTCATCACCGGCATCTGCACGTCCATCAGCACCAGGTCGTAAGGGATGGACTCGAGCGCTTTGACTGCCTCGGCGCCGTCAGCCACCGCGTCGGCGCACAGGCCGAGCTTCTTGAGGATGCCCACAGCCACCTGCTGGTTGGTGATATTGTCCTCGGCCAGCAGGATGCGCACACTGCGGCCGGCGAACAGGTTCAGCGTCTCGCTGGCCGTGTGGCGCGTGGCGATGGGCCGCGGCGTTGGCTCCGTCAAGCTCCGCCCGGCCAGTGCCAGGGACAGGACGCCCAGGAGTTCCAGGCGCCGTATCGGCTTGGTGGAATAGGCCGCGAACCCGATCTGCTCGAAGCGCCGGGCGTCACCGCGGTCTCCCAAAGAAGTCAGCATCACCATCCGGGTGTCCGCCAGACGGCGCTCGGCCTTGATAGTCCGGCCCAGGGTCTCGCCGTCCATGCCCGGCATTTGCATGTCGATCACGGCGACCTGGAAGGGGTCGCTCTCCTCCAGCGCCCGGTAGAGAGCCTGGAGCGCCCCGGGGCCGTCCTCGGCTTCCGACGGCCGCATGCCCCAGGAGGTCATGTGCGTGGTCAGAATCTCGCGGCTGGCAGCGTTGTCGTCCACGATCAGCACGCGCACGCCGCGCAACTCCGCGGGCGGGCGGTTTTCCGTCCACGCCCCCTCGCTCTGCTTGCCCAGGCGCGCGGTGAACCAGAACTCCGAGCCCTTACCCTCTTGGCTTTCCAGCCCGACTTCTCCGCCCATCATCGCGGCCAGTTGCTTCGAGATGGCCAGGCCCAGCCCGGTGCCGCCGAACTTGCGGGTGGTCGAGGGGTCCCCCTGGCTGAACTTCGCGAAGAGCAGGCCGATTTTGCCTTTCGGGATGCCGATGCCCGTGTCGCGCACCGAGAAGCGCAACCGGCACTCCGTCTCTCCCTCCTCCTCCAGCGAGACGCGCACGGCCACTTCGCCCTTCGAGGTAAACTTGACGGCGTTGCCCGCCAGATTGGTGAGAATCTGGCGCAGACGGCCCGGGTCGCCGCGGAGCAGCGTGGGAACGCGGGGATCGGTGATCGAGAGCAACTCCAGCCCCTTCTCGTGCGCTCGCACGGCCAGCGTGGCCGCGAAATCGTCCAACAGCTCTTGGAGATCGAAGTCCAGCGTTTCCAGGGCGAGCTTGCCGGCCTCGATCTTCGAGAAATCGAGGATGTCGTTGACGATCCCCAGCAGCGATTCGCCGCTGGCGCGCACGGTCTCGCCGTAGCGCCGCTGCTCATCGTTCAGTTCGGTATCCAGCAGCAGCCCGGTCATGCCGATCACGCCGTTCATGGGTGTGCGGATCTCATGGCTCATGTTGGCCAGGAACTGGCTCTTGGCGATGCCGGCCGCCTCGGCCCGGGCGGTGGCGTCTTCGAGTTGGCGGTTACTCTCCCGAAGTTCATCCGCGGCCTGCTTCTGGGCGGTGATATCCCAATTGGTGCCGATCATGCGCAGAGGTTGGCCGGAGGCGTCGTGCTGCACCAGGGCGAAGGCGCGGATGCTGTGGATGCTTCCGTCCGGCCAGACCACGCGGAACTCGGTGTCGAAATCCCGCTTGCCCTGCAACGCAAGCTGGATTTCTTCGTCGCCTCGCTGCCGGTCTTCCGGGTGGATCCCCGCCTGCCAGGCCTCGTAAGCGCCGCCGAACTCACCCGCCGCGATTCCGTAGAGGCGAAACATCTGGTCGTCAAAGACCATCCGGCGGTTGACCACGTCGTAGTCCCAGATGCCCACGCCGCCCGCGCGCGCCGCCAACGCCAGGCGGTCGGCGGCCTCCGCCAGCCGAGCCTCGGCCAGCTTGCTCTCGGTGATGTCCTGAGCAATGCCTGTCATGCGGACCCCTGTGTTCTCCTCGTTCCGCACCAGGTTCCCGCGACCGTGAACGTAACGCACGCCGCCTCCGGCAAGGTTCACACGAAATTCCATCGCGGGCATCTCTTCCCCTGCCATACAGGCGACTATCCCTGCCTGCATGGCAACCCGGTCGTCCGAGTGGATCGCACTCAGAAACGCCTCGGCGGACGGGACAAAGGTATCCGGCGAGACTCCAAAGACACAGTACATTTCGGGGCTCCACACCACTGCGCCGGTTGCCAAGTCCAAGCTCCAACTGCCGACATGGGCAATGCGCTGCGCCTCGGACAGATGCCTCTCGCTCTCCCTTAGCTCCTCCTCCGCCCGCCTGCGCTCGGTGATGTCTCGGGCCGTGCCCTCGAAACCAATGACCGTGCCGGCTTCGTCCTTTAGAGGAACAGCACTTGTGGTGTGCCAGCGCCAGGATCCGTCGATGTGCCGCACGCGGTATTCGACGCCATCTTGCCGTTGTCCCGTCTCGATCACGGACCGCAAGAATTCCATGCATCCCGCAAGATCGTCCGGATGGACGAATTTCTGAAGCGATTGTCCAGCTACTTGGTCTACCGGGTGCCCCAGGATCGCGGTCCAGGCAGGGGAAACGAAGGTGAAGACCCCATCCGCGGTGAGCGTATAGATGATGTCGTGGCTGTTCTCGATCAGGAAGCGGTGCTTCTCTTCGCTCTCGCGCAGCGCCGCCTCGGCCCGCTTCTGGGCGCTGATGTCGCGCACGGTGGCCTGGAGAAATGTCTGGCCGGCTATCTGCATCCGGTTAACCAGCACGGTAGCGGGAAAAACCGAGCCGTCCAGCCGCCGGTGCGTCCAATCGAAAAGGCTGTGCCCCTCGCGCATGACCATCTCGACCGTTTCCCGGGCTTTGTCGGCCGAGGGGCTGCCGTCGGGCTGCCGTTCGGGGGATACGTCAAACAGCCCCAGCGCGGTGAACTCCGCCGTGTCCCTGGCGCCGAACATCTTCAATGCCGCTGGATTGCCCGAGGTGAACTTCCACGAGGGCGGGGCCATGGTCATCATGGCATCCCACGAGCCATCGAACAGCAGGCGGTGCCGCGCTTCGCTTTCGCGCAGCGCATCCTCGGCCAGCTTGCGCCCGGTGATGTCGGTGATGAAGCCGTGCCAGAGCGTGGAGCCGTCCGCTTCCCGCTGTGGTATCGCGTTGCCCAACAGCCAGCGCACTGTGCCATCGTCAAACTTCACCCGAAACTCATGGTCCCAAGGAGACAAGTCCCGCGCCGATATTTGGATGGAGGCGACGCAGGCGGCGTAGTCGTCCGGGTGAAAGGCCGCAGATACTTTGGACGCATCCTCAAGGACTTCCTCCGGGCTGACCCGGAATAGCTCACGGATGGCTTCACTGGCGAAAGGCATGCAACTGCTGCCATCGGGACGCAGACGATATTGATAGATGAGTCCCGGCACCTGACTGCCAATTTTCAGCAGGCGGTTCAGCGCCGCTTCCCGGTCATCCTCCGCTTGCTTCCGCTTCGTGATGTCCAGCATGGCGGTGCGCATGCCGGATATCACGCCCGCCCGGTTGCGCACCAGGACGTGGTGGATTTCGACCCACAACTCACCGCCGCCGCGCCGGAAGTAACGGCGCGCCACGGGTTCCAGGGGTTGTTCCCCGGACATTTCCCGGCGGATCGCCTCGCGGCTGGCTTCCCGGTCCGCCTCGGCGATGAACTCCCATACCGGGCGGCCCAACATCTCGCCCGCCTCGTAACCAAGCAGGGCACACTGGACCCGGTTCACCCGGCGAATCACACCATCCCGGTCCAATTCGTGATACGCCACGGGCACGCTATCGAACAGGTCGCCGGGCTTCGCTTCGCTCTCGCTCGTTTGCCGGCTGTGCCGCTGAAGGGCGCGCATCACCAGCGCCAAGACGCCCAGGCCGATCAGCCAGATCAGCCCGTAGCTTGCCAGCATCGAGAGCATGCGCGGCCGCTGAGTGGCCAAAAGCGGGGCCAGTGGCGCATTCACGCCGAGCGAAGCGCCCAGCACCACACTCCACCCGATCGCGCCAAGCAGCAAAGACGTGTTCCGGAGCAGCCAGCCGGGCGCCTCCGAACGTCGTTGTCTCCCAATGGACATGTGTCTTCGGCATTCCACATATTCCTTATCGGCTGGACAGCTCGGCTTCGACACGGAACGATGACCCTGGACGGAGAATCCCGGCTCCATTCGCCACCGGGCCACCGATTGATCCCGATATGTCCCCGTTACGTCAACTGGGGGAGACCACTTTGGCCCGGAAGCCACGATAGCTGAAGCGGTTGCGCGGGTCGGGCACGATCAGTACCGAGAAACGCGCCAGGCTCCGACGATCCGCTTTGACGTGGAGTCGGAGCCCCGAATTGCGCCAACCTCAGCGCCAGCCAGATTGCTGGCGCCGGTGGAGTGTCCAAGAAATGACTGGGCAGGCCAGAAGAGGACAGACCAGGAGGTCCGCCCCACCGAAGAAGGCAG
>PLGA01000576.1 GCA_003139735.1 Bryobacterales bacterium
TTCGTAGCCAGCCCGATCGTGCTGTTCTGGCATCGTTACACCGATAAACCGAGAAAAGGCGGCGCCGTGACGTCGCGGCCGGCCGATGGCGGTCGCGGCAGTGGCGTAGCGGCCGAGGGCGTCCGGAAGAGTCCGGCGCGAGCCGGCAAGTAGGGCGCGGGAACCGCACCGGCGGGCGGGAAGCCGGCCGGGCGTCGCGGCGCAAGGGAAAGGGAGCTTCTTATGTTCGAACAGACATTCGTAGATGGAACGGGAAAAACGGCCAAGCCCTGGGCGACCTTTGTCGGATTCCTCCTTCAGGCGCTGGTGGTGGGATTCTTTGTCCTGGTGCCGCTGATCTGGACGGATGTTCTTCCGGCCGGCACGTTGAAGAGCATGCTGACGGCGCCGCCGCCTCCTCCCCCGCCGCCGCCGCCGCCGGCCGTGGCGCCCAAGGTGATTCAGGTAAAGGTGATCCCACGGCAATTCGACTCCGGCCGGCTGATGCAGCCCAAGGCGATCCCGACCCAAATCGCGATGATCAAGGAAGAGGAGCTTCCGCCTCCTTCGGCCGGCGGCGGCGGCTCCGTGATGGCGGCCGTAAATCCGAACGGCCTGCTGAACGGCATCCTGTCCGGGTCGGCGCTGGTGGTGGCGGGGCCTCCCAAGAANNCTCCCAAGAAGGTGGAAGCGCCCAAGGTGATTCAGCGCATCACGGTAGGCGGGAAGGTGCAAGAGGCCAGCCTGATCGATAAAGTCATGCCGCCTTATCCGCCGCTGGCGAAGACCACCCGCATCCAGGGCCACGTGATTATGAGCGCCGTGATTTCGACGACGGGCACCATCGAGAAATTGACACTGATCAGCGGACACCCGCTGTTGGCCCCCGCCGCCATGTTGGCGGTAAAGCAATGGAGATACAAGCCGCTTCTTCTCAATGGGGATCCGGTGGAGGTCGAGACGACGATTGACTTCAATTTTACGTTGCAGTAGCCCGGCGGTCCGGGAACGGACGACCGGCAGGTTTATGTTCTAAATTCAACTCGCAGGAGAAAAAAAGTGATGTTTGCGCAATTGCATGTTTGGTCGCTGTATTTGTTGCAGGAGACCGGGGCCGTGGGTTGGGATCCCATTTCCCTCTGGCACCAGATGGGCTGGCCGGCCAAGACTGTGGTCGTCCTCCTGTTCTTCATGTCGGCCTATTCCATTGGCGTCATGATCGACAGGGTCCTGGCGTATAACGCCGCCCGCCAACAATCGCGCGCGTTCGCCCCGGCCGTGGCCGGCGCTCTGCGCGAGAGCAAGNNTGCAGGAGTTTCAGGCTCACCAGATCAGCTCGGAGATTCCGGGCGAAGAGATCGACGCCTCCCGGCGCGCCCTCGAGCGCGCGGAAGCGATTGTGCACGCCGAACTGAAGCGCGGCGTCAGCGGCCTGGCCACCATCGGTTCCACCGCGCCCTTCGTGGGCCTGTTCGGGACGGTGGTCGGCATCATCAACGCGTTCAAGGGAATTTCGACCGAAAAATCCACCGGTTTGGGCGCCGTCGCCGGCGGTATTTCGGAAGCGTTGGTGACCACCGCTATCGGACTTCTGGTGGCCATCCCGGCGGTCTGGATGTTCAACTACTTCACGAACCGGATTGAAGCATTCGACGTGGAGATGGGCAACTCCAGTTCCGAGTTGATCGATTACTTCCTGAAGCGTTCCGGGCGGGGCGTCCGGAAGTAAGGCCGCGGCGCAAGCCGACGGGTATCCGGCGAGTTGATTGGACGAGGGGCCCCGGGCCCCCCGTCCTGCCGAATATTGAGGAGAAACGCGATGCCTCTACATGACAAGAAGAAAGAAAACGAAGTAAAGACCAAGGCGCCGCCGCCCATCAACGACATCAACGTGACGCCCATGGTGGATGTCATGCTCGTGCTGCTGATCATCTTCATGGTCATCACGCCGATGCTCTCCAAAGGCCACAGCATCGAGAAGGTGAAAGCGAGAAATCCCATACCCATGCAGGCGGCCGACAAGAGCGACGCGGTGCTGCTGACTGTGGCGCGCGACGGCAAGGTGTATCTGGGCACCGCCGTGGTCGATCCGGAGGACTTGGCGCCCAAGGTGAAGGACATGTTGGCCGACCGACTCGACAAGGAGTGCTTCGTGGCGGCGGACGTGCGGGCGCGCTACGAGAAAGTGGTGGATGTGGTGGACAACCTGCGCGCGGCGGGAGTGGACGAGATCGGTCTGATCACCGAGCAACTGGTGGAGAAGAAGAAGGCGGGCGCGGCGGTGGCTGCCACTCCGACTGGGATGTAGGCCGCGGCAAGAACAAGGATCTTAGAAAAGGAGCAATCTTATGGGAATGGCAGTCGGTGGAGCTAAGGGTCCGAAATCCGACATCAACATGACGCCCATGATCGACGTGCTGCTGGTGCTGATCATCATCTTCATGGTGATCACGCCGTTGACGCCGAAGGGGCTCGAGGCGTTGGTGCCTCAGCCGCCGCCGCCGGGGCAAGTCGCAAATGCGGCGGACGTGCGGGCGGTGGTCATTTCGGTCGATTCGGACCACAAGATGACGATCAACAGCGACCCCGTCACGGAAGCGCAATTGGGACCGCGGCTGATTGAGATCTTCAAAACCCGCGCGGAGCGGGTGGTCTTCGTCAAGGGTGCGGACGACGTTGAGTACCAATGGGTGGCAATGGCGATCGATATCGCGCACGGGGCCGGAATCGACAAGGTTGGGCTGCTGCTGGCGGACAAGAGCGGACAATGACCACGATGCGAAAACCCGTCCTCATTCTAGCCACCGCCGTGTTGGCGCTTTTGGGCGCGAGCTGCACCAAGCTGAAGTCGCGCGATCAACTCAACAAGGGCATTGAGTCTTTCCGCAACGCCCAATATCCGGACGCCGTGGAGCACTTCAAAACGGCTGTGCAACTGGATCCAAGCTATGCCACGGCGCGCATGTACCTGGCGACGTCGTACATGCAGCAGTACATTCCGGGCGCGGACTCGCCCGAGAACAACCAGTTTTGGGATGCGGCGTATAGCCAGTTTAAGACGGTGGTGGATCAGGACTCGAAGAACTCGATGGCGATCACCTCCATCGCCTCGCTCTACCTGCAAAAGAAAGACTGGGAAAACGCGCGGCGGTGGTACGCAAGACTGCTCGCGCTCGAGCCGAACAATAAGGATGCCTATTACAGCCTTGGGTACATCGCGTATTCCCAATGGTATCCGGAGTACAACAAAGAGCGCATGGCCCTCAGCATGAAGGAGGACGACCCGTTTCCTTTTAAGGATGCAAAGGCCAGGGAGCAGTTGCTGGCGCAATACGGGCCGATGATCGACGAGGGTCTGAAGAATCTGGATAAGTGCCTCCAGATCGACCCCGAGTACGAGGACGCCATGTCATACGAGAACCTGCTGATCCGCCAGCGGGCGTATCTGGCGGACAACAAGGACGACTTCGTGGCGCAGAGCAAGGTCGCCGACGGATGGATGAACAAGGCGCTGGACACCATCAAGGTGAAGGCCGACAGGAAGGCCAAGAAGAGCGGCGGTGGAATTGTCGCCGATACCGACTCCAGTCAGTAACGCACACCTAGTTTTGGTTTTCATCCGGGGAGCCGGGCCGCGAGGTCTGNNCCCGGCTCCCCGGTTGTGTTTGGCGGGTAGCGGCGGGCTGCTGTTACAATCGGACTAGCGTGACCCCAGAATCCCTCAGTCTCCAGGAAGTCCCCCAGCCCGCTCCGCCGGCGCCTGGGGATCCGATCGGGGATTTGTACCGCGAACTGGAAGCCAAGGTGCGCGAGTACCGTCCCAAGGACGANNGATAGAGCTTTCCGCTTCGCGCGGCAATGGCACGAGGGCCAGACGCGCGACTCGGGCGAACCCTACATGGCGCATCCGGCCATGGTTGCGCTGATTCTGGCGGACATGCGGATGGACATGGTGGCCATCCAGACCGGGCTGCTGCACGACGTGGTGGAGGAC
>PLGA01000569.1 GCA_003139735.1 Bryobacterales bacterium
CTCATGTTTGCGGTGACACTCCAGATCGGGATTACGTACGGGATCATTGCTCTCGCACTGATCTGGGGCATGATCGCGCAGGTGAGGCTGCGGCGGAAACGGGCGCGGGAGACCGGTAAGGGGCCGGTGTGACCGGGGGACGAAGCTGAAGCACGCAGAGGCAGACCACGGCCAACAGTGGATGCCGTACGCGGTACGATAGAGCGGTACCTGACGGAGACCGGCATTGCTGGAGCTGCTCGTCATTCTCGGATTGTTCCTTTTCTTCGGCGCCAAACTCTTACCGCGCCTGGGCTCATGGCTCGGCGGCCAGTCAAGGAAGCCCTTCCGTCAGGCCAAGTGGATGTGGAGTTGGCTCGGCGGAACCGAGGCTGAGGCTCTTCAGGCGGAGCACGAATACGGACGTGAGTGCGCTCGTCAGTTCGCGGCCCAGTTTTCAAGCAAGGCCCCGCGCGAGAAGCAGGAAGTGGTGGCGGCAGTAGGGTCCAAGCTGTCGAATGCCGTGAAGGACCCCCGCCGCGAGTTTCGCTTCACCCTGGTCCGCGCCAACGCATCGAATGCCTATGCGCTGCCGGGCGGCTTCGTTTTTATCACGGAGCCGCTACTCGATTTGTGCGCGCAAGACCGGGATGAGCTTGCTTTTCTACTCGGGCACGAAATGGGGCACATCCTGCGCGGCCATGCGAAGAGCAAACTCACGGCCAGCACGTTCCTGAATGCGGTGACGGCGCGGCTCTCGGGCGCGGGCCTTATGCTCCGGCAAGTGCTCGGCAAAGGGTATTCAAGGGAGCTGGAACTGGAGGCGGATCGCGAAGGCGCCCGACTGGCGGCAGCCGCGGGTTTCGATCCCGGCGCCGCAGCCCGCGCTCTCCGCCGCCTGGCGCGGGTTTCGGCCGACAATGCCGGATTACTTGAGTACTTTTCGTCCCACCCGCCCTTCTCGGAGCGTGTCCAAAAACTTGAAGACGCGGCTTAGCGCCGCATCCGGCAGGGATTGGCCATGCTGCCGCGCAGTTCTGTGTTTGTCAGCGGCTGGAACTCCGCCAGGCTCAGAAATGGGCCGTCAATACAAGTCAAGGCGCCGGACGGGCTTGCGCATTTTCCGCAAATTCCCACGCCACAACTCGTCATGTACTCGATCGATCCGAAGATCTGAAGGCTGTCGGCGAACTTGAGTTCGACGTCAAAGCACGCCTTAACCATCTTCTCGGGCCCGCAGTTGATGAAGACAAGATCCTCGGATGGAGCCTTGGAAAGCGAGGGGGCCAGGTCCAGGAGCGCCTCGTGTACGTTCCCTCCAAAACCCATACTTCCGTCATTGGTAGCGAGGTGCACGGGGCCAAGAGCCCGGAACTGGTCGAGGCCGAAGAAACCGGACCCGGAGCGCGCGCCGAGCACAAACGCAAGTTCGTTGCCGGACTTGTAATCCAGAGCGATTTCGAGCAAGGAAGCCGTGCCAGTGCCGCCCCCAATCAGCACAATCGTCTTGTTCCGAAGCCGCGGCAGGGGCTTACCGTAGGGCCCCCGCAAAAACAGCTTCGATCCCACCTCCAATTTCCGGAGTTGCCCGGTGAAAACCCCGACCGTCCGTACGATTACGGAACGTTCCGCCGCTGAAAATATCGCGAAGGGCTTCTCCCCCACTTCAGGCAACATGATGAAGAAGAACTTGCCGGCAAGTGAGCCGGGCGGGTAGGTTGCCGGCAGTTCCGTGAACGAGACCCGGAAAAGATCCTCGGAAATCTCCTCCCTGGACTCGAGGCGGGAGGCGAAGTATTCCATGCGTGGTTTCGCATTCAAGAACTGGCTTGCGGGCTCAACCGCCGGGATCTCAACCACGCCGGACAAAAGCCGCGAGAAATACTCCGCATACTCCCGGCTGTCAAGCCATGCGGTGGCGCTGCCCACGCCGAACAGATCGGCGCCTACGCTGGCGTATTCCCGAATATGGTGGTGGCTGCAGATGCCGCCCATGCCGATAATCACCGGGGCCGGTCCCAAGGCGGCCCGTGTTTGCATGACGGCGCGGACGCCGAGCGGGCGGATTCCGTCGCCGGAGAGGCCTCCGAGTCCATTTCGCAACACCGGAGCATCGCCCAGTTTGACAAGAGCGGGGCCGATTGTGTTCGTTACGGCGATCCCGCTTGCGCCTTCCGCAATCACGGCCGCGGCGGCTCCCGCAAGATCTTCCAGAATCGCGGAGAACTTGACGAACACCGGAACGTGGACGGCAGCCACCACGGCCCGCGTGATGCCGCAAAGCAGTGCTCGATCCGCTCCAATTTCAGCGCCATAGCCTTTGGCGTGCGGACACGACATGTTCAGCTCAAAGCCATCGGCGACCGGTTCCAGAATTCGCGCAGCTTCCACAAAGTCCGAAACCGAGGCGCCGAATATGGAGACGAGAACGAACTTGTTCGCGGGGATGTCAACGGTCTCCAGTTCCGCCCGAAACGCGCTTGCGCCGGGATTCGTGAGGCCCACCGCATTGATGTAGCTTCCTTCCGCATATTGAGCGAAGATCGGCTCGCGATATCCGCCTCTCGGCAACAGGCTTATGCTCTTCGTCGTGATGACGCCTATGGAAGGAACTTCCCGGAAGCACCTGGCGATGGTGCTGGCGTGCGTACACCTGATCCCGGACGGGACTACGAATCTGCCGGTGACTTCCTTCTCACCCAGCCGGTACTGCGTCTCGAACCACTCTCGCGTTCTGTTCAAAATGCGCCCTCTCTAAACCCTTCGGGCCGCATCTGCGCGACGTCCTGCGCTACCCCGAAACTCCAATGGTAAATGATCTCGCCGATATCGGCAGCACTAAGCTGCCGGCGGCCCGGGTTGATACCCGAAGCCTGAGAACAGATGCTTCAGGCCGAACTGCATCATTCGCGGCGCCGGCGTGGCAGGCGGAGCAGTTCCATGTCGGATGGCACGTCGTTGCCGTCCTTGTCGCGATCCATGGAGACCGAGCCTCGCTCCATGCCGCGGATTCCCGATGTGATGTAAACCGCGGCGTCCAGCCTGTTGGAGTGCGGCTTGCCAGACTTGGAAATGGGGAGCACAATGGCTCTTACGTGTATTGCGGTGAGACAGGCGCAGACTATTATCGCTATCGCTGGGATGTTCGCGGCGGGCGGAAGCGCGCAGACGCGCCGTCCCGTACAAGCTCCCCCGGCGAGGGTGGCCAATGCTTGGATGAAGGTCGCGTCCGCGAGGAGCGCGGATCCGGTTGCAGCTTCTCTGCGGTATGCGCGCGATCTCGCGTTCGACCGCGGGTTCGGGCGCGGCGGTGTCCTGACGCCAGAGAACGCCGGACCTGCCATATCGGAGCGGGCCTATGCTGGGATGCCGCCGGAAATTGAGAACCTTCCGAACAGGGCGATTCTGATCGCGACGTTCAATGGTTTCCGGAGCGCATTGACCGCCTCTGGCCGCGCGGTCTACACGGAGATCACATTTCGCGTAAGCGATGCGATCGAGGACGCGAGCGGCCACGCTTCCCCGAATTCGGACGTGACCGTCATTGTGCCGGGCGGCAGCGTGACAACCGAATCCGGCGAGGTCATTTCCTTCTTGACGCAGCCGCGTCCGTACTACGTGGAGCCTGGCAGGACCTACCTCATGGTAATGACCTATGTGCCTGAGGGGGACTACTACGTGGGGCCCGGGATGTTGCCCCCGAAGACTTGGGACCTGACGGATGGCGTCTCGAAGCCGAACGACTGGGTCGAGGTGGCGAGGGAGCGAGACGGCGGTGCGACACTGCTTGGTCTCACGAGGGGTCAACTCGTCAGCCTGCTCCGTGCGCGCTTCGCCCGTTAGCGGGATGCGGCTTGCCGGAACCGGGTGGCGCGAAGGAGGTCATGATTGTGATGCGACTGCCGACTATTATTGCTATCGCGGCGGTGTTCGCCGCTGGAGGAAGCGCGCAGACGCCCGGTCCCGTACGACCTGGCCCAGTCAGGATGCCCAATGCGTGGATGATGGTCCCAACCGAGCGGCCTAGCGTCGCGGATACACTCCCGGCTCCTGTTCGGCAACAGCGCGACCTCGCGTTTGACGCGCAATTTGGGCCCGCGATCCTCCCGCCGGGGGTCATTCGGAGGGATTTTCCCCCATCGGAGGATTTCTTTGTGATGCCGCCGGAAATCCGGGATATTCCAAGTCGGGCGATTCTGATCGCCACTTTCACTGCCCACGAGAGCCGGCTGACCGCTTCCGGCGTCGGGGTATATACGGAAATCACGTTCCATGTGAGCGAGGTATTTGAAGATGTCAGTGGCCATTCGGAGCCGGGCTCCGATATCACTGTCCTTGTGCCCGGCGGCAGCGTGAAGACCGCGTCTGGGCAGGTCATTTCGTTCCGTACGCAGGCGCGCCCGTACTTCGTGGAGCCAGGCAAAACCTACCTTCTAGTAATGCAGTATCGTCCTGAAGGTGACTATTACGTGGAGGCTACGACGTGGGATTTATCGGATGGCGTCGTCAGGGCAAATGAGGCTATCGAGGTTCGAAGACAGCAGAAAGGCGGGGCGACGCTGATCGGCCTCACGAGGGATCAACTCACTCGCCTTCTCCGGGCGCGCTTCGCCCGTTAACCTCGCCGGGCTGAATTGCGCGCCCTACCGGCACGTAATCCCGTCAACACCCCGGGCCGAAGTGGTCTTCGAAGGCTTGGGCCAGCGCGAGGCCCCAGTCGCTTTTGGTGGGCTTCATCTTGCCGCCGAAGAAGCGGAGGACGGGGGGCTCTTCGTAGAACTCCAGGCCGCCGATCATCTTGCGATGGTCGTAGAGCCACCGGAGGCGGTCGGCCGCGTATTGGAAGTGCGACATGGTGTAGACGCGGCGCGGAACGGCCAGGCGGAGCAACTCCATGTCGGACGGAACGTCGTTGCCGTCCTTGTCGCGATCCATGGAGACCGAGCCTCGCTCCATGCCGCGGATTCCCGATGTGATGTAAAC
>PLGA01000126.1 GCA_003139735.1 Bryobacterales bacterium
TCTTCCTGGAGCAGCGCTCCCAACTGAAACAGCGCCTCTCCGTATCGCAAGTGGAAATCCGTGAAATCCCTGGCGGCATCGCTCGGAGCAGCCTTGGCAAACATGCCGATCGCCTGCCGATATTCCTTGTCCGCTTCGGCGCGCTCGCCCTCGGCCTGCAGCGTGCGGCCACGGAGGGTGTGCGCCTGGGCCAGCTCAATGGTGAAGGTGAGCGCCGGGCGCGCCAGATCCTCGAACAAAGTCGCGGCTTGGCCGTTATATTGCAGCGAGAGCTGGTAGTCTTTCCGGCCCTCCAGGAGCATCGCCAGATTGTTGTAGATCTTCGCCAACTCGAAGGCATAGTCCCGGTTGCCCGGCTCGCGCGCGGCGACCGCTCCCTGAATTGAGATGGCCTGCTCATAGTACGATTTGGCCTGGTCCGGCCGGTTCTGAGCTTCGAGGAGAATCGCCAGGTTGTTATAGGCGTGCGCCAGCGCGCGCCGGGACTGCGGATCCGTGAGGGGATCGAGCAGACGGATAGCCTCGCGATAATCGGCTTCGGACTCGATGGGATTTCCGGCTGCCGCGCGGAGTATCCCGCGATTGTCGTAGGTGCGGGCGAGATTCTGCTTGTACTGGGCGTTGGCGGGATCGCTATGGCATAGTTCCTCTTCGAGACCGATGGCGCTGGCGTAGGCTTTCTCCGCTTCCGCGTGACCTGTTTCCAGTACGCGCTCGGCTTCGCCCAACCAGTTGTACGCGCCGGCCTGCATGTCGCGGTAAGCCGGATCGTCCGGATAGTCTTGCCGGAGCGCTTCAAACTGCGTGATCGCTTTTTGGTACTCCACGGCAGCCTCCGCATTCTGTTGCAGAAGACGATTGATGTCGCCCAGGCGACGATGCGCCTGCGCCATCTCCTCGCGGAATGCCCGGCTACTGGGCGCCTGTTTGGTGAAACCGTTCAAGTACAACCGCGCCTGGTCCAGCAGCTTCTTGCGAAGCGCTTGCATTTCGGGGATCTCGGCCGCGTCTTCCTCCGTATCGCTGCCCGCGGCCAGCAGTAGTTTGTCGACAACATCATTGGCGGTGCGCAGGTTCTTCTCCGCCCGGTTCCGCTCGCCGACCGCAACCAAACCGAGGACGCCGGCGATCGCCAGCAAGGCGGCCAGGATGCCGGCGGCCCAGCGCGCCTCGCGCAGCTTGCCGCGACGCTCGCGTTCGCGTTCGGCGGAGAGCGCGTCGCGCTCCTGCCGGCTGCGATCGAGGAAAGCCATCGCACCGCCGAACTCCGGATCGTAACGAGCGGCCCAGGCCGCCGTGGGCCGGTTCTCCCGCCGCCATTGGAGGCCGAGTTCAAGCTCCGGATCGCGCCAGAGCCCCGCCGAACCCTCCGCGTTCCAGGCAGCGGCCCGCGACAGACGGATGTAGCGATCGGCGGAGATCCGCTCCTGTTCGGTCCAGGCAACCAGGCGGTCCCACCCGCGCATGAGGCTCTCGTGGGAGAGGTCCAAGACCGATCGCGAGTCCAGCGGGATGTCCGCCGGCGGCATGAGAAACGCCCGGCCCCGGCGGCGGAACAGTTCGAGGACCTGAACCACGTCCGCCTCGGGCGCCTCGCACACGGCAGCCAGTTCGCTCACCGCGGCGGGGCGCCGCACACCGCGCGGGTCCGTGAAGGTGTCCGTGAGGGCTTTGAACGATCGCTCGGCGATCCGCCGCTGCGCCTCCGACGCGGCTTCCGCATAGGCTTCCTCCGCGTGCAAGGAGAGAGCGCGCTGCATGGTTCCGATGGCCTCGTAGTGCGCGATGTCGATCGGCCCTCCGCCGCCATGGCTCCGCCAATAGTCCCAGGTGCGCATCAGAGCGTGCTGCAGGATGGGGAGTTGATCGGCGTTGTCACCCACCTCGTTGAGAAGGCGCACCACCAGCCGCGGCGCGATCCGGCCCCCTCCCACCGCCACCGGGCCTTCAATCGCCGACCGCAGCTCATCGCGGCTCATGCGCGGCACAAGATACAGTCCGTCGTTCACGGCCTCGGGCAGGCCCGGATACTGGATGCAGTCCCCCATGAAATCCGAGCGCATGGTGAGGACAATGTAGATGGGGAGCGTGTCGAGCCGCGCCGCTTCGAGCAGCATTTTTACGAACACCGCCGCATCGTCGCCGGAACCCGCCTGGCTGCGGCGGAAACGGAACAGCTCCTCGAACTGGTCGACCACCACCAGGACGTTGTCGTGCTGTGGGACGCGGGCCTCGCGCACTGCTTCCGCCAAGCCCAGCGTGCTGCGGCGGAGCGTCGCCTCGACCAGAACGCGCCGCACGTCCGCCAGTTGCTCATCCGCACCCAAACAGTCGGGCGCGCTCAGCGCGCCGGCCAAGTGGCCGATTGGATCCTCGCCGGGACGCAGAATGGCGACGCGCCAGCCGGATCCCGCGCCTGCCATGGAACCGCCTTGCAGGGCGGGGATCAGACCGCAGCGAACCAGAGAGGACTTGCCGCTGCCCGATGCGCCCACCACGGAGAGGAGGCGGGCGCCGCGCAGGCGCCGCAGCAACTCATCGATCTGTTTCTCGCGGCCGAAAAACAGGTGGTCTTCGTCGGGATCGAACGGGCGAAGACCGGGGAAGGGGTTCGATAGCACCCTGGAGTCCATCAGCCGCCCGCCTGTTGGCTCGCAGCATTGCGCACTTGCTGGATGAACGGGCGGAGGGGATCCGGCGAGAAGCCATCGAACTGCGGAATGACCGTGGCTTCGTGAGTACGAAACTGCTGCTTTTGCGGCGATAGGGGCGCTGCCAAAGTTATGGCTGCCGCGCGCATCGGATGCGTCCGGCCATAGCCCCCGATCTTCTGGATCTCGCGCAGTTTCCTGCGCAGCCAGCACTCGTTTCCAGCGCCGTAGTAGATAAGCACTGCGTCGCAGGTTTGGAGACTCGCTTCGTGGTCCTCGCGGATTTCGGCTTCATCGCCCTCGAATATCGGGGTGAGAACCTCGAACCCTTGGTTGAAAAGATAGTCCTTCCAGGGAGCTACCGCGTCTTGGTCCCTCTGGTCGTAGATGAAATAGACCTGCGTCAGCCCGGCGGCCTCGGGATTCGGAACCGGCTTCGACGCTGGCGGCTTGAGCCGCGTGTAAATCAGCGTCCGCAGATCCTCGAGCGGCGTTTCGAGCAGATCCGTGCCCTTTTGCAGGCCCGGATCCGTTCGCAGCCGTTCGATGAATTTAAGCTGCCTCTCGTCCTGAACCTGCAACCCGGGAGGGATCCACACCAAGCGCGTGAAATCGCCTCCTTTGGCGCGGTCCGCGGCTAACCGGTACTGGATCTCGGGAAGAGACTCGATCCACTCCTCGGGAACGATGCCGTAATTCCTGCCGATCAAGTGGATCGACATGCTGCAACGAGCCAACTGCGCGCGCACGTACGCTTCGAGGTCAGCTTGCAGCGCGGGGAGATTCTCGGGCGGCGCCACCGGGTGGGCATGGTCTTGCAAATCACGGCGGATGGAATCGTGCGCGTCGGTCAGATCGCGGGTGGCTTCCGCCAGGTAGACCGGCGGCTTGCCCGCCGCTTTTGGGTCCTCGCCGCGTTCAATGGCCTGGACAAGCTCGCAAAGATCCTTGGCCACATCGTCGACCTTCTGGAGGAACTCCGTCTGGGCCTCGGCTCCGTACATCAGGTCGAGTTCGTGAACGTGCCCGGTTTCGGGATCGACCTTGAAAAACTCATAGCCCAGCAAGGGCTGAAGCTGCGGAGGATGTTTTTCCAGCGGGACGGGCGTTTTGAGGATTTTGAACACGCGCGACTTATCGCCGATCCGAACGCCGGTGGACAGTTCCGCCGCTCGCCAGAATTCGGTCAATTCCCGCAAGGTCCACTCCGATTTCACATAGCGCGGCGACAGCACCGCCACCAGGGCGGCCACCTTTTGAAGTCGCTCCATGAGCGTATCCGCGAAGATGTCATTGCCCTGGAGCTTGGGGTCCCGCCAGATATGAGGTTCTTTGCCCAGAAACTGCCCCACGCGGATTTGTAGTATACGATGAAAGTTTGCCACCCACCCTTGTTTGCCTTCGATCAGGCATTGGTTGTCCAGGTGGGCGTAGCTGATGAACGCCTCTTCCTCGAAAGTCATAAGATACCCAGTGAGAGAGGCCCGACAACGGCCGATTAGAGTGGATTCTACTACAAATTTGGGGGGAATGGTCTGAACGCAACCTCGACGGGTGCATTGAGCGCAACTCGGGTTCAAGCAGCTTAACGCTTATTGAGATCCACTTGCTAAGCCGGCGGCAGCCGCTTTTGCAGTTCCCGCACGAATTCCTGCAACGCCTTGCGGTCGGCGGACTGCCACTTGATTACCAGGAAATAGCGGCCCCGGCTGAAGAAGATGGTGTCGGCCGAGGGCTGCCAGCGTTGCGCGAGCGTTACTCCCGCGGTGGCGGAATCCAGCTCGTAGGCCCGCGCTTCGAGCTTGCCCGGACCCTCGTAGGCGGCGGTGCGCAGGCTCTTCACCGCCGTTCGCGGTACGGGATCGGGCGATTCGGAAACGGGCGTATCCCGCAGCGCGGTGCGAAGCCAGACATTCGCCACGGTCTGTGGGAACAGGTCGAGCGGCGGCGCGCTCTCCCGGCAGGCGCCCAAAACGAACGCGATGGAAATCCATGCGCGGCGCATCATCACCTTCGATTGTGGCATGCCGCCGGGAATCGGGATGTTACTATCGGGTTCATGCCGAAGTACAAGCTGGCGAAGGGAAAGGGCAAGCGGCAGCCCATGCCAAAGGCGGGGTTGCCGTGCGTCGTGGTGGCGCTGCTCGGCTTCGTGGCGGTGATGCTTTTCATGTACTTTGTTATGCGCGGGATGGCGCCGGTGACGAAATGACGCGAGCGGACAATCGGCAGCTTGGGCAGATGCGCCCGGTGGAGATCGTGACCGGATACCTGATGACGGCGGAAGGCTCGGCGTTAATCAAGGTAGGAAACACGCAGGTGCTATGCGCCGCCAGCGTGGAGGACGGCGTGCCGGCGTTCCTGCGCAATTCGGGCAAGGGGTGGGTGACCGCCGAGTATTCCATGCTGCCGAGAGCTACCGCCAAGCGCACGCCGCGCGAAGTCGCACGGGGCCGCGTCTCGGGAAGAACGCACGAGATCCAACGCCTGATCGGCCGTTCCATGCGGGCGGTGGTGGATACCAGCGCGCTGGGCGAACGCACCGTAGTGCTCGATTGCGACGTGCTGCAGGCGGATGGCGGGACGCGCACGGCGGCCGTGACCGGGGCGTTCGTGGCGCTGACGCTGGCGCTGCGGCGGTTGGTTCAGTTTCGGGCGGTGAAGACCCTCCCGCTGCGCGATTACTTGGCCGCCACCAGCGTGGGGATTGTGGGCGGAACCGCCATGCTGGATCTCTGCTACGAGGAAGATTCGCGCGCCGACGTGGATATGAACGTGGTGATGACCGGCGCCGGAAAGTTCGTCGAGGTGCAGGCCACCGCCGAACACACGCCCTTCGAAGACTCGCAGATGGCCGGCCTCATCGAACTGGCGCGCGTGGGCATCGCGGAGCTGATCGAAGTGCAGAAGCGGGCGCTACGGATTTGATCCGGCTCTACTGCGCCACCGGGAATCCCGGCAAGCTGCGGGAATTCCGCCTGGCGGCCGGAACCGCGCCGGTGGAGATCGACCTGCTGCCGGGGTTCGAGGACATTCCGCCGTGCGTGGAGGATGGCGCTACGTTCGAAGAGAACGCGGTGATTAAGGCGCGGCATTATGGGGAGGCGGCAGGCACGGGAAAGGGGGCCGGGCATGCCCGGCCCCTACTGTTCGCGGACGATTCGGGGCTGGAGGTGGACGCGCTGGGAGGCGCTCCGGGCGTGCTTTCCGCGCGCTATTGCGGCCGCCATGGCGACGACCTGGCCAACAATCGTCTGCTGATCGAAAAGTTGCGCGGCGTGGAGAACCGGACGGCGCGTTTCGTCTGCGCCATCGCGCTCGTGGAGGGCGCGGACGTCCGCGGCGTGTACCGGGGCGCGGTGGAGGGCGTCATCGTCGACCAACCGCGCGGCGCGGGCGGCTTCGGCTACGACCCGCACTTCTATTACCCGCCGTTCGGCTGCACCTTCGGAGAAGCCGGCGCGGAACGGAAGTTTTCCGTGAGCCACCGCGGCCAGGCGCTGCGCACCATGCTGGCGGCGCTCACGGGTCCGTGTGGGGCAGGTTGACAACCTGCCCTACGTCGAAGGCTAGCCGAACCGCTCTTCGGTCCAGGGGTCGCCGCGCATGTGGTAGCCGTTGGCTTCCCAGAAGCCGGGACGGTCTTCGGCTAGCAACTCCAGCCCCGCCAGCCACTTGGCGCTTTTCCACGCGTACAAACCCGGAACGATTAGCCGCGCCGGGCCGCCGTGTTCGGCCATGATGGGTTCGCCGTCGTGGCGATCCGCCACCAGGCAATCCTGGGCCAGGAGGGAATCTATCGGGAGGTTGGTGGTCCAACCGCGGTCATACCCGTAAGCCATGGCGAAGCGCGCCTCGGGGCGGGCGCCGCCGGCCCGCCGCAGCAGCTCGCGCGCCGAGACTCCCTCCCACAGGTTGCCAAGCCGCGACCAGCGCGTGACGCAGTGGAAATCGGAGAAAACCCGCACGCGTGGAAGCGCCTGGAAATCCTCCCAGCTCCACTCGACTGGCTCACCCACCAGTCCGGCAATCCGCAATCGCCATTTCGCCATGTCGATGGCGGGGGGGCCGCTGGCGTCCAGCACGGGCCACTTCCGGGTGCGGGACTGCCCAGGCGGAACGCGCTCCGCACGGCGCGTATCGGGGCTCACGATGACGTCCGGGGGCAGCCCGGCGGGCGACGGCGCCTCGGCGGTCTGTTCTTTCTCCCGATTCCCGCCGAAAAGCCCCATCGTCGCTCCCGTTTTCCTCATCTTACCTTTTTTTGGTTCCTCGATTTGCGATAATGCCTACAAACGGTTTGGGCCGGACCCTGTGAGGAAAACGCGATTCGTTTTGGGCGCTTTGGCGGCCGCGTGCGCGACGCTTTCCGCTCAACGGCTCTTGCCAGGCTCGGAAGGCGCGGCGCGGCCTTCGTCCTCCGACATTGCCATTCTGCAGCAAGTGGAGCCGCGCAAGGACCTGCCCTGCACCGTCAATTCGATCAAGCCCGTGCTCGGCTTCGATTTCAGGTTTCGCTCGGGCTACGACGTGACGGTTCCCCTGAAAGAGCTATCGGACCAGACGGGCAGCCTCACCATGGTCTTTCGGGTGGTCCCGGCCAGCCATGCGGACCAGCCGGTCTACCTTTCGCAACAGGTGTCCGTTCCGGCCATCGAGCGAGATGCCAAGGGCGACGCGGACCTGCAGGGCGCTTTCTCCGTCGGGGAGGGAAAATACCACGTCTCGTGGCTGATGCGCGACCGCTCCGAACGCGTGTGCTCTTCGAGCTGGGACATAGAGGCCAGCGTGCCCTTGAGGGACAAGCCGATGCCGCTCGATATCGCTCCGGACGCGGTGCAGGCGGCCGACCTCGAACCCTTTCGGGGCGAGCCCCCCGTCCGGCGCACGGAGCGCGACGGCGGTTTAGACCTGAAAGTAATCGTCAATTTCGCGCCGCAGGACTCGTCGTCAGCCGTGTGGGAGGCGGACGATGCCAACGCGATCCTCTCCATTCTGCGGAGCATGGCGCGCGACCCGCGCGTCGGAAAGTTCTCCCTGGTGGTCTTCAATATGCAGGAAGAGCGGGTGATCTACCGCCAGGAGAAGGCTCCCCGGATCGATTTTCCGGGGCTGGGAAAAGCCGTCATGACCCTCAATCTGGGCAGGATCGACGTGAAGCAGCTCGCCCAGAAGCACGCGGACGCGGAGTTTTTGGCCGGCCTGTTGACGAAGGAAATCAAGAGCAACCAGGACAAGCCCGACGCCGTCATCATTGCAGGCCCAAAAGCGGCGATGGACGACTCGTTGCCGGCGGACGCGCTGAGACAGCTCGGCGCGGTCAAGTTTCCCGTGTTTTATATGAACTGCAACCTGGACCCTACGGCGAATCCCTGGCGCGACGCGATCGGCGGCGCCGTCCGCAGCTTGAAGGGCGCCGAATACACTATCAGCCGGCCGCGCGACGTTTTTTTCGCCTGGAGCGAGATCGCGAGCCGTATTGTAAAATCGAAATTCGGGAAGAGCGTTACGGCCGCCCCGCCGCAATGATTATGCGAGTTTTGGCAATCGCGTTGTTTGTCGCCACCGCCGGCCTCCCCTGCCGGGCGCAGCAATTTGAGAACCTCGCGCCGTACATTCCCACACCCATGAGCCTGGTGAACACCATGCTCGAATACGCAACCGTCCAATCGAGCGACGTCGTCTATGACTTGGGCAGCGGCGATGGGCGCATCGTGATCGCGGCGGCGCAGAAGTTCGGGGCCCGCGGCGTCGGGGTGGAGATGGTTCCGGAGTTGTGCCGCACGGCCGAGCGGAGGGTCCGGGAGTTGGGCCTTCAGGACCGCGTCACCATCGTGCAGGGCAGCGCCTTGCACGTGGACCTGAGCCCCGCCACGGTGGTCACCATGTATTTGCTGACCAGCTCCAATGAGCGCCTCAAGCCGATTCTCGATCGGTACCTCAAGCCCGGGGCCCGCGTGGTTTCCACCGATTACCCCATCACGGGCTGGAAGCCAACCCGCTTGAAGATGGTGAAGGACGGGTCCGCCGAACACAAAATCTACGTGTACGAAATCGGCCACACGAAATAGGGGCCGGGGGCCGGGGAAAACCGAAGCGGTCCGTTTNNTCGCGCGGCGGCTGAGGCTGGCTGTATGCTGCAGGCGTCCCGTTTTCCCCGGCCCCCAACTTCCCGGCCCCCGGCCACGAGTTATACTTGTGATCCATGACGCTCGTATTCCCACCCATCCCACCTCGCATGGAGGCCGTGCTGTTGATTCTGCTTATCGCGGCGGCGATCTTCGACGTTCGCTATCGCCGCATCCCGAACTGGCTCACGGTGGGCGGCGCCGTGTTAGGGGTGGCGCTGAACACGGCCATCGGCAGGCCTGAGGCGGGAACGGTTTTTGCGCTGGAAGGGCTGGCGTTCGGCTTCGGCGTTTACTTCGTCTTGTACGCGCTGCGCGCCATGGGTGCGGGCGACGTGAAGCTGATGGGGGCCGTGGGGGCCCTGGCCGGTCCGGCGAACTGGTTCGGCATCTTCATTGCCAGTGCGATTGTGGGCGGGATCATGGGGCTCATCCTGGTGATCGTTCGCGGCCGGGTGAAGAGCACGTTTTGGAACATGGGATTCATCGTGGGCGAGATGACCCGCGGACGTCCGGCGTACGTGGAAAAGGCGGAGTTGGACGTTAAGCACCCAAAGGCCATGGGCTTGCCGCATGGGGCCGTGATCGCCATCGGCACGCTTTTCTTTTTGGCCATCAGCCCGCATTTGACGCGGTAGCCGCCACGAATTGGCATAGGGGAGCGGGGCCAGGCACGCATAGGCGTTAAGATAAGCCC
>PLGA01000544.1 GCA_003139735.1 Bryobacterales bacterium
CTAGGCCAATCGGCTCTCCCAGGCAGCACCGCGATAAAGCCGTTGTCGTTCGATTCGTTTCCAATTTCGAGAGCATTTCACGGCACCCCAGCAGCACCCGTTTTGCGCACCGCTGGTCAACACCTCTTTCGCACCCAGATCCGCGAGGCCGCGAAGGGAGGCCCGAATTTTGCTGGCCACTACACAATCGCCGACTGGGGATGCGGGACGTCGTGTGAATCCGTGGTCGTCATTGACGCAGAGACTGGAGCTGTTTACGAAGGTCCATTTGGGCGATTGCCTGACGCAGTCCTGTACTATGGTGAGAATTTGCTGTACGACCGCGATGCCAACGGCAACTACATCTACGATGACCTGTCGTATCGGCTGAATAGCAGGCTGCTAATTGCGCGCGGATGCCCCAATTTCAAGAATTGTGCGGCCTACTTCTACGAGTGGACGGGATCTGAGTTCAAGTTGCTTCGCAAAACCCCGGCAACGCCAGAACCTCGGTAATAGGCTCCGTAGAGCGTGTACGCCAACACAACGTCAATTCACCGGGCCCTGAAGTGAGGTTCTCGTAGATCGACCTCGGACCGGGTATACACCCCCATCCCGCCAACGGGTGGGTAGTACACGGGCGGGAGGACTCGGCGGTGCGGTTGCCTGCGGCCACGCCAACATCGAGGACATGACTGCCTTCGTGGCCTCGCGCGGCGATGGAGCGCGCAAGCGCCGCCGGCAGTTGGTTGTCCACCAGGAACTTCACGAGGCCTTCAGGATTGGATGGTCGGCTTGGCGTGCTGCGTATTCGATGGCCGCGAAAAGGTCCTCTCGCTCCAGGAAGGGATAATCAGCGAGGATTTCGCCGATGGCGGCGCCAGCGGCAAGCAGTTCGAGCACATCCGTCACGCGAATGCGGTAGCCGAGGATGCAGGGTCCTTCGATGAGATGCTGGGTCGTGGCGAATGGAACGCCAGACCTGTACCGTTACAATAATAGCAGTGCCTCCCCTGACGTTCCATGAAGCGCGCGCGTGCGTTCTTTCGACCGTGCGCGGGGCGCGGCAGGCGTGCGCGGTGGAAGAAGTCGCAATGCGGGATGCCGCGGGGCGCGTGCTGGCGGAGGATGTAGCGGCGGACCGCGATACTCCCGCGCTGGCGCGCTCGGTGCGCGACGGCTACGCCGTGCGTGCAGTGGATGCGCCGGGGGAATTGCAGGTGATCGGCGAGGCGCGCGCGGGGGGACGATTCGGGGGTTTCGTAGGCCCCGGCCAAGCGGTCGAGATCATGACGGGCGCGCCTGTTCCGGACGGCGCCGACGCGGTGGCGATGGTGGAATACACGCGCCGCGAGGGAGACCGCGTACGCATCGACCGGCCGGCCGATCCCCATCAGTTCATCAACCCGCGAGGCTGCGAGGCTGCCGCGCACGAAATCGTGTTGCGCGCGGGCGTCCGGCTGGATTATAGCGGAGTAGCGGCGCTGGCCGCGTTTGGCCGCGAGCAAGTCAAGATGTTCCGCAAGCCGCGAGCGGCCATCCTGGCGACCGGCGACGAGATTGTCGAGGCGGGCCAGACGCCCGAGGATTTCCAGATTCGCAATTCGAACGCATGGTCCCTGGCGGCGCAAGTGGCGCGGGCGGGCGGCGAACCGGCGGTACTGCCCGTGGCGCGGGACAACGAAGGCCACACGCGAGAGATGGTGGAGAGCGGCCTGGCGGCGGACCTGCTGTTGCTTTCGGGCGGCGTCTCGGCGGGCAAGTACGACGTCGTGGAGCGCGTTCTGGCCGGCCTCGGCGCGGAGTTTTATTTCGACCGCGTCCTGATTCAGCCGGGACAACCGCTGGTTTTCGGACGGGCGCGCGGAAAGTTTTTTTTCGGCTTGCCGGGAAACCCCGCATCGACCATGGTGACTTTCGAGCTGTTCGCGCGCGCTGCCTTGGAGTTGCTGGGCGGGCAGGAGGAGACGGCGCTGCACCTGCCTTATGCGCGGCTCACGCGGGAGTTCCGCCACCGGCCGGGAATCGAGCGGTTCCTGCCGGCGCGCTTGAGCGCGGATGGCGGCGAGGTAACGCCGGTCGGGTGGAGCGGCTCCGGGGATATTCCGGCGATGACGCGCGCCAACGCCTATCTGGTGGCCGCTGCGGACCGCGCCGAGTATCCGCGGGGCGAGCTGATCCGGGTACTGCTCAAATGAAAAAACTATCGCATTTCGATGCCGCCGGAAGCCCGCGCATGGTGGACGTTTCCGCGAAACCGGCGACGCGGCGCGTGGCGCGCGCTCACGCGTTCGTGCACATCGCCCCGGCGGCGCTGAAGAAGCTGCCCGGAAACCCCAAGGGGAACCCGCTTGAAATTGCGCGCATCGCGGGGATCGCCGCCGCCAAGCGCACCGCGGAGCTGATCCCGATGTGCCATCCGTTNNGCCAAGCGCACGGCGGAGCTGATCCCGCTGTGCCACCCGCTGCAACTTTCGCACGCGGACGTGGAGGTTGCGGTGGAAAAAGGCGGCGTGCGCATCGTAGCCAGCGCCACCGCCACGGGCCAGACCGGCGTGGAAATGGAAGCGATGACCGCAGCCGCAGTGGCCGCACTGACGATTTACGATATGATCAAAGCGCTCGACAAGTCGATTGAAATCCAGGACCTTTACCTGCTCGAGAAAACCGGGGGGAAGAGCGGCGACTTCCGGCGCACCACGACATCCGGAGCGAGTCATGATTAACGCGGCGGTACTGACGATCAGCGATTCCGTCAGCGCCGGCGCGCGCACGGACCGCTCGGGCCCGGCCGTGCGTGACCGGCTGGAACAACTGGGCTGGAAGGTCTTGGTGCTGGAAGTCGTCCCCGACGAACCGGCCGCGATCACCGGGCGTCTGGCCAGCTTGGCGGATGGCGGGCAGATCTCGGCAATCTTCACCACGGGCGGCACTGGCGTAGCCCCCCGCGACGTCACGCCGGAAGCCACCAGGGCGGTCCTCGACCGCGAGATCCCCGGCATGGCGGAGGTGATGCGCGCACGCGGGCGCGAAGCTACGCCATTAGCCGCGCTCTCCCGTTCGGTGGTGGGAACGCGGGGCTTGGTCCTGATTGTGAATCTGCCGGGATCCCCCAAGGGGGCGGTAGAGTCATTGGATGCTATTGTGGAATTGGCGCCGCACGTGCTGGAGTTGCTACGAGGTAAGACCGAGCACACGAGCGGCCCGGCAGGAGAGGTATGAGAGTTTACTTACCGATGCTTGTCTGCGGACTGTTGGCCGCCCAACAGAGTGTCCGCCCGCCCGCAACCCAGCAACCGCCGACGCCCCCCGCGGAGCCGCCGGGGTACACCTTTCCGATCACCGTGCAGAATGTGCAGGCGCTGGTGACGGTGTTCGACCGGGAAGGCGCGTACGTCAACAACATACGTCCGGAGCAGTTCCACCTCTTCGATAACGACCAGGAGCAGAACATCAGCGTGGACATGTCGTACACGCCGATTTCGCTGGTCCTTCTGATTCAGGCAAACGCGCACGTGGAAGGCCTGTTGCCGCAGGTCAATAAGATCGGCAACCTGATTGGACCGCAGGTGATCGGGGAAGAGGGCGAAACGGCGGTGGTCGCTTACGATTCGCGGATTCGCGTCCTGCAGGATTTCACGAAGGATTCGACCAAGATCACGGACGCGGTCAAGTCAATCCATCCCGGCAGCGAAAGCAACCGGATGATAGACGCGGTAATGGAAGGCACGCGGCTGCTGCGGTCGCGTCCCGGCAACCGGCGGCGGATCATGATGCTGATCGGCGAGACGCGCGACCTGGGAAGCGAGGTCCGCGCGCGCGAGGCTCTGATCAACCTGTCCACGGCCAACATCGTCTTCTATCCGATCGATATGTCGCGCTTCATGACCACCCTGCTGGCGCCCCCGAAGCCCTCCCGGCCGGATACGGCTCCGCCCGCCATGCATCCGCTGCCGATGAACGTGCCGGCGACTCCCGGCAACGTGGAGCAAATGTACCAGACCGACTCGCGAGCCGAGTTCGTTCCAATGATCGAAGAGGTCTACCGGGACGTGAAGGCGATTTTCATCGATAACCCGGTGGAGGTGTTCACGAAGGGAACCGGCGGCACGGAATTCGGCTTCCACAGCCAGCGCACGCTGGAGAGCGCAATCACCGATCTGGGGGAGCAGTTGCACAGCGAGTATACGATCTCCTACCCTCCCAGCAACAAAGATGTGGTTGGCTACCATGCGATCCGCGTGGAGGTCGAGGGTCACCCCGAGGCGCATAAGATCGTCACGCGCCCGGGATACTATCTAGGACCGAAATAGCCGGAAGGCCGCGAGAATGCCCCTACTTCTTGGCGGCGGGAAGGCGAACGATGACCCGCACCGCGCGGTCGCCCTCTTCGGTGGCGACATAACGGATGGTTACGCGTGAGTGCACCCCGGGCTTCCCCTCGAATCGCGTTTCGGGAGTGATGAGGAAAGTCCTGGAGACTTTCGATCCGGTACGGGTTGCGGTCAGAGTGGAACCGTCAATGGCCATGACCTCGCCGGAGAACATCTGATCCTTAGGCGCACTCTGCTGCGTTTTCTGCTGCGCCACGCACAGGTGGAGAGTCGCGCCGAGGGACAGCGCCGCCATCAGAATGCCGGTTCGGAGAAATCGCACTCTATATTAGGGTAGGGGACGGCCATGAAGCGCAGGTAAAGCCGGGATTAAAGTTCATTCATGATTGGCTCGACCGGCTGGGCCGCAAGTTCGAGCGAAACGGAGCCGATGCCGGGCGCGGGCAGCTTGACGATAAAGCGGGTGCCTTTCCCGGGAACGCTTTCGACATCGATCCTGCCGTCGTGGGCCTTCGCAATCCATGCCACGAAGCTCAGCCCGAGGCCCAGGCCCTGTTCGGGCGCGGGCGCGGCCCCCGCGCTGGGCACGCGATAGAAGCGGTCGAAGATGTGTGGCAGGTGCTCGGCGGCGATGCCGCGGCCGCTATCTTCGACGATGATTTCGATGTGCTCGGCCGCTTGGTCCGCGGTCTGGCTGGGGGCATAACGCAGCGTAACCAGCACCTGGCCGCCTTCGGGCGTGAACTTGAGAGCGTTGGAGAGCAGGTTGGAGATGAGGCGCTCGATCTGAACGCGATCCACCTCGGCGGGACATTCGGCCGGCAGGTCCGCCGCCAGGTGGACCGCGGCCGCTTCGGCGGGAATCTGGAACTGCTCCACCTGGTCGCGCACGACCTCGGACAGATCCAGGCGCGACTTCTGAAGGACCAGTTGCCCCGATTCGGCCTGCGAAAGCAGGAACAGGGCGCGCACAAGCTGCGACAGCCGGTCTACATCCTGCAGCGCGTTGAACATGGCCTCGCGGTATTGGTCGGTGGTCTGCGCGGTGAACAGCGCCACTTCAATCTGCCCGCGGATGGCGGTAATCGGCGTGCGCAATTCATGCGAAACGTCGGCGGAGAACTGCTTCATCTGCTGGAACGAGCCTTCCAGGCGGTCGATCATGCGGTTGAAAGTGAGGATCAGGTAGTCCAGTTCGTCGCCGGCGTTGCGCGTCGGGATGCGCAGGCTGAGGTTGGAGCTGGATATGCGCTGCGCGGCCTGGGCGGCGGCGCGCACCGGGGTGAGCGCGCGCCCGGCCATGACCCAACCGAGCAACGACCCCAGAATCAGAGACCCCGGTATGACTGCGATGTAGAGCAGAGANNCCCGTGACGCGGTAGCGTTCGTCCCAAACCACCCCGGAGCGGATCAGGTAATCCACGCCCTGCCGGCTGCGGCGCGTGGACCACAGGGGTTTCGAAGTCGCCAGAGCCTGGCGCAGATCCGCCTTGATGCTCTTTTGCGGATCTATGCCGAGAGCCAGGTATGTCTGGGATACCGAGGGCTGGCCCTCGAGATCCGGGAGCACGGCGCCGTTCTGGTCCGTGACCAGAAACACCAACCGGGCGCCGAGCACGATGCGCGTTTCGTCGGGGTCTTTGTCGTCGTAATACCAGATGGCTTCGATCTTCCCTGCGTCGTCGTTCATCTCGATCCGCATGTAGCCCTTCATGGCCGCCCAGCGCTGCTCCAGAGCATCGTGGGACTGCGTATTCAGCGTGCTCGCGAGCCGCACGTGGAATGCGCCGGTCACGATGATCAGGAGAAGGGCGAAGAACAGCGCGTAGGTGGCCCCGAGGCGGAAACGCAACCCGCGAGTGAGACGTCGAATATCGCGCGCGCGAATCACTTCAGACCTGCCGTTCGATGCCTTGATCGGCGGCCTTCTCGGGCGCTTCGATCATGTAGCCGATGCCGCGCACGGTCTGGATGAGCTTCTGCGGAAAACGGTCGTCGATCTTGCTGCGAAGGTGGCGGATGTAAACGTCCACGATGTTGGTGAGGCCGTCGTAATCCATGTCCCAGACGTGTTCCACGATCATGGTACGGCTGAGCGGGCGCCCTTTGTTGCGCATCATGTATTCGAGGATGCCGAATTCCTTGGGAGCCAGGTCGATGGTTTCGGCGGAGCGGATCACTTTGCGGCGGGTGCAATCGAGCGTAAGGTCGGCCACCTGGAGCTTCTCCGGCGCCGGCTGGCCGCGCCGCAGCAGCGCACGCACGCGCGCCAGCAACTCGACGAAGGCGAAGGGCTTGACCAGATAATCGTCCGCGCCTTGTTCGAGGCCTTTGACGCGGTCTTCCAGGTCGCCGCGCGCGCTCAGGATCAGCACGGGCGGCCCGACCTTCCGATTGCGGATTTTCTGCAGCACTGTCATGCCATCCATGTCGGGCAGCATGAGGTCCAGGACCACCATGTCGTAGTCGGCGGAGTGGATGTGATCCAGGGCGGAGGCGCCGTCGAGCGCCTCGTCCACGGCGTAACCGGCTCCTTGCAGGCCGCGGCACAGGAAATCCGCGATTCGCTTTTCGTCCTCAACCACCAGGATTCTCATTTGCTTACAGCTTAGCGCAAGCCCGGCCGCTATTTGAATCGCAGGGAGATCCGGCTGTCCCTGGCGCCGTAGATCAGCTCCAGGTCCTTCATTTTCTGTTTCTCCATGACGAAGTAAAGCAGGCCGGAGATTGGCTGATCGGTCTTCTTCTCGGACAGCTCCTTGTCCTTCAGCGTCTGTTCGAGCGGGTCCTGCTTGTCCGCGTCCGCATTCTGCGTGGTCACCCCGGTTGGAAATGTATGGCCGCCGCCGGTCGCGTTCGCCATCCCCGGGGTGTGGCCTTGGTGGACCTCGCGCACGACCAGCGCGCCTTGGCCGGCAATCTGGCTGGGGGCGTAGGGAGTCGCCTTATCGCCATCCTGATCGGTGCGAAGCAGGAAATCGCCAAGGTCGATGGACACCTCTTTGTGGTTCTTCGGCTCGATTTTGATGTCGGCCACGATGTAATGTCCATCGAGGTCGTTGCCGATTAACTCCTTGACGCCGGCGGGGTCGATGTAAAGCGTAACCGTCAGCGCCAAATCCCGGTTTTCGCCCGTCGCAGTGGCCACGGTCTTCGGGGGGGCTGCCAGGAGGCAGGCGCTGAACAGCAGACATGCGAAGAAACGCCCGTGCATAGGACCACCTCTGCCCAAATTATATGCCCATCGGAACGGACCCAGCGCCCGGAGGCCGGACCGCTGATACAATTAAGAGTCGCAAGACGGCTGAGGAGACCACCACCGTATGGATGAAAAGGAGCGTGCGCGCGCTTTAGATCTGGCGCTGAGCCAGATTGAGAAACAATTTGGAAAGGGATCGATCCTGCGTCTGGGGTCGAAGGACGCCATCGTACCGGTTTCGGTGATATCGACAGGTTCGATTTCGCTCGACGCGGCGCTGGGGGTGGGCGGCCTCCCTCGCGGCCGTGTTACCGAGATTTTCGGCCCGGAATCTTCCGGAAAGACCACCATCGCGCTGCAGGTGATCGCGGAGGCGCAGAAGGCGGGCGGAATCGCCGCGTTCATCGACGTGGAGCACGCGCTTGACCCGGCCTACGCCCGCAAGCTCGGCGTGGACATCGACAATCTTCTGGTTTCTCAGCCGGATTATGGCGAGCAGGCGCTCGAAATCACCAATCACCTGACCGCGTCGGGACAAATCGACGTGCTGGTGGTCGATTCGGTAGCGGCCCTGGTTCCGAAGGCCGAGTTGGACGGTGAGATGGGCGACAGCCACATGGGCTTGCAGGCGCGGCTGATGTCGCAGGCCTTGCGCAAACTTACGGGCGTGGTTTCGAAGTCTCGAACCTGCCTGATCTTCATCAACCAGATCCGCGAGAAGATCGGCGTGATGTTCGGCAATCCGGAGACGAC
>PLGA01000328.1 GCA_003139735.1 Bryobacterales bacterium
TGTTAGCGGTCGGTCAAAAGGGACCGGGAGGATCGGAAGTGGCCCCTGTTGGATGATTTAAGATTTCCCACCTTAAGGCGCTGATAGCGCTCGGCGGAGCTCTCACCGGAGGGCATATCCGTCGGCACTATGGCGAATATCCTTAAGGTGCACGAACAGAACACGATACAACAGTTGGCCGCGCTGGGTTGGTCCCGGCGGCGCATTGCTCGCGAGCTCAAACTTGATCGCAAGACGGTGCGGCGTTATCTCAGCGCAGCGGCAAAATCCCCCACCATTTCGACCCCCAGCTCCCCGGAGCCAGCAGAGTCAAAATCTCCTATTTCGACCCCCGGCGAACCGACCGGCGCGGAGTTGGTTACCAGGGCACTGGAAGCCGAAGCGGGACGGCCCAGTTTATGCGATCCGCATCGTGCGCGGATTGCTGCCAAGCTGGACGCGGGCCTGAGCGCGCAACGGATTTATCAGGATCTGGTGGCCGAAGTTGATTTTAGCGGCTCCTATCAATCGGTCAAACGGTTCGTGCGCCGACTCCGCCGCCAACAGCCCGACCGGGTGTGGCGCATCGAGGTCCAGCCGGGTGAGGAAGCGCAAGTTGATTTCGGCACGGGGGCCCCGGTGGTCGATGCCGATGGCCGACACCGTCGGCCTTGGGTCTTGCGGGTGGTCTTGAGTTACTCGCGCAAGGCTTATAGCGAAGCGGTCTTCCACCAGACCACCGAGAACCTCATCCGTTGTCTGGAGAATGCGTTTCTCGCCTTCGGGGGCGTCCCCAAGGTTCTAAACCTCGACAACCTGCGCGCCGCGGTGCAGAAGGCCGACTGGTGCGACCCGGAACTCAACCCCAAGCTCATGAGCTTTTGCCGGCACTACGGTTGTGCCCTGGTGCCCTGTTTGCCCCGAACCCCGGAACATAAAGGGAAGACCGAGCGCGGGATCGGTTATCTCAAGGGCAATGCCTTGCGCGGGCGCACCTTCAAGGGGTTGAGCGCGGAAAACGAGTTTCTACGGCACTGGGAGAAGACCGTGGCCGATGTGCGCATCCACGGCACCACGCGCCAACAGGTCGCCGCTCTGTTTGTGCAGGAGCAAAAGAGTCTCTTGCCCTTGCCGCCGGGCCTCTTCCCTTGTTTCCAGGAAGGCCAGCGCACCGTGCATCGCGACAGTTATGTCGAGGTGGACAAGGCCTATTACACGGTCCCGCCCGAATACATCGGCCAAGTGGTGTGGGTCCGCTGGGACAGTCGCGAGGTGCGGATTTTCAACCAACGCTGGGAACAGATCAAATTGCACGCTCATCTGCCGCCGGGACAGTTCGATAAGGTGTTGGGGCTCGGGGGCGGCCACGGCCCGTTAGAGCGCCAGTTGGACTATTGGCTCAAACGGGCACAGGAACTGGGCGCCCCCTGTGGTCAGTGGTCCCAAGGCGTGCTCCAACACAAGGGCCCACTGGGCCTGCGCTCCATTATGGGCCTCATCGGCCTGACGGACCATCACTCGTTCAAAACCCTCAATGACGCTTGCGCCAGTGCCCTGTCCCGTGGGGCCTGGCGACTGCGGGATGTGCGGGCGCTGTTGGAACAGCGTCAGCGTGAAGTGCAGACGCATCTGTCCTTTGCTCAAAGCCATCCCTTAATCCGCAACCTGGCCGAATACGGCCTCTTCATCCAAAACAAAATCCAATGACGCATAACCTCATAGACGCCTGCCGCCAGCTCCGGCTCTCCGGCCTGGCCGGCAGCTTGGACCTGCGCGTGCAGGAAGCCACCTCACATCAATTACCCCACGTTCAGTTCCTGGAACTGCTCTTGCAGGACGAACTGAACGTGCGCGCCCAGCGGCAGTTGGAACGGCGCAAAAAGACCGCCGGCTTCCGCGACCTCAAACCCCTGGAGGACTTTGACTGGAACTTTAACCCCTCCATCAAACGCAGTCAGATCTTCGATTTGGCCACTGGCCAATTCATTCGCCAGCACCGGGACATCCTGCTGTTAGGACCACCGGGGGTGGGCAAAAGCTTTCTTGCCCAAGCTCTCGGCCACGCCGCCATTCGGGCCGGCTTCCAGGTCCTCTACTGCTCGATCTTCGACCTGGTGCGCGAACTCCAAGCCGACCAGTCCCCGGTCGAAGCCCAGCGTACGCTCACCCGCTATCTCAAACCCGATTTGCTCTGTATCGACGATTTTGGGATGAAGCATTTTCCACCCAAAAGCGCCGAAGCCCTTTTGGAGCTCGTCGTGCGCCGCCACCAGAACCGCTCCACACTGCTCACCTCCAACCGGCCCATCGAAGAATGGGGTCAGTTGCTCGGGGATGTGCCAGCGGCCACCGCCATTCTGGATCGATTCCTCCAACAGGCCGAAATCATTTCCATCACCGGTCGCAGTTACCGCTTACGCCAAGCACAGCCTGCCACCGCGACCGCGGAAACCAAGGCCGCCCAACCCGAGAAGAAATCAGCCGACAAGTCGGAAAAGAAACGATGAGTTTATCGCTTTATACCTCGGCTTGCAGAGGCATCCCAAAAGCAGAAAGACCCGGACCGGGGCTCATCCCAGTCCGGGCCGGATGCAATCACTGCAATCCAAGGACGGTCCAGTGCTCGGGTTGCACTCCTGCAGAGCCCTATCCCCCGAACCGTGCTTGCAGCTAACCACAAAGTCTGATTATTGTCAGGAACAATGATGTCGGAACACTAAACTGAAACCCTAGGTGGGGGATTTTGAATCACCAAAAGGGACCTATTTCGACCCGGGGTGGTCCCTTTTGATCCGACCGGTGACA
>PLGA01000374.1:0-6297 GCA_003139735.1 Bryobacterales bacterium
GCGCGCACATTGGGTTCGTTCGGTTTTTCCAGCGGCAGAACCCTCGCCGGCTGCAATGCCGCTCCGGAATTCCGGCGAGACGACGTTTCGGGCGTTCGGCGCAAGGCTCCCCCTCCAGCCTCAGGAATAGCATACGGCGTGGCACGGGTCCCAAGGCGAGGACGGCTAAGTGTCGGGGAATAGAGGGTTTGCCTTTGTGAAATGAGTGGTGATGGCGGAGGCGCTGGTGCGACAAGGCCCGATGGGGGGCGAGTGGCGCGAGTATCTGGGGGCGGCGAGCGGGACTGAGGAGTCGGAAGCGATCCGAGGAAGCACGCATACCGGGCGTCCGCTCGGCGCGCCCGACTTCGTCGCAGCGTTGGAAAAGGCGCTGGGGCGTCGTCTGACGGCGCTCAAGGGTGGGCGCCCGGCGGAAGGAGCGCGCGCGGCGAGCCAGCAAGCGTTGAGGTTTGGCAGGGGTGAAGGGCTGAAGGAGGGGAACGTCCCGTCTGTCCCCGGTTTAAGCGATACTTGAGGCATGAAATCGTTAGTGAGTGTCTGCGCGCTGGCGTGGCTGCTGGCCTCGGCGGCGGCCGCGCAATCCTCCGAAGGGTGGAAGCTGGTATGGTCCGATGAATTCGATAAGGACGGGCCTCCCGATCCCGCGAAGTGGAGCTACGAGACGGGTTTCGTACGGAACAACGAGCTGCAGTGGTATCAGCCGGAGAATGCGTGGTGCGAAAAGGGCATGCTGATCATCGAAGGACGGCGGGAACAGAAGAAGAACCCGAACTTCGAAGCCGGCAACGCGAACTGGAAGAACAGCCGCGAATTCGCGGAGTACACGTCGGCGAGCATCAATACGCGCGGCAAAGCGAGCTGGAAGTACGGAAGGTTCGAGATGCGGGCGCGCATCGATACTCGGGCGGGGCTTTGGCCGGCGTTCTGGTCATTGGGCATAGAGGGGCGCTGGCCGAACAACGGCGAGGTAGACATCATGGAGTACTACAAGAATACGCTCTTGGCGAACCTGATTTGGGCGGGGCAGACTCCGGGCCGAACGGCGTCGTTTACGAAGCGGAAGCCGATTACGTCGTTCGCGGACCCGGACTGGTCGTCGAAATTCCACCTTTGGCGCATGGATTGGGACGAGAACCGGATCGTGATTACGGTGGATGGAGAAGTCCTGAACGATTCGGACCTGAACCAGGCGGCAAACCCGGATGGCAGCAACGGTTACCGGCAGGCGCAGTATATCCTGCTGAATTTGGCTATCGGCGGAAATGCGGGCGGCGACCCTTCAGCGACCAAATTCCCGGCGCGGTTCGAAGTGGACTACGTGCGGATCTATCAGAAGCAGTAGGGCGGCATCGGTTACCTTTAGTAAGTCAGCGCAGGTTCGCGCCCATCCACTTCAGGATTTCATCCTGGGTCTTGGTGGGCAGGCGATTATAGTCCCAGGGGTCCTGAAGCTCCAGCTTGGCGGCGGAGCCATAGAGCGCGTAGACTTTTTTGGCCTGCTCGACGGCGGCTTTCACATCGGCTGGGGCGGCGTCGCGATCCAACTGCGGCTGCACGACGAGCACAGGGCGCGGCGCCACGAGGCCCAGCAATTCGGGAAAGTCGTAGGGGATCTGGTTCTCGTGGCCCACGAAGAAGCCGAGACGCGGGATGAGTGGATGCTCGTAACTGTAGCGGGCGATGCCGCCGGTTCCACGGGAAGCGACGTCGGTGCGCATGGGCGTGAATCCGCAGATGGAGACCACGCCTTTGACGCGGGGCTCGAGGGCCGCGGTATAGATGCCGACGGCGCCGCCCATGGAGTAACCGAATAAATAGATGCGCTGCGGATCGACCAGGCTATCCTTCTGTAGGGCGTCGATGGCGGTGCGGACGTCTTCCACCATTCTTCCCATCTGCGACCAGTGCGGGTAGCGGTCGTAGAATGGACCGGTCTCGCTCATGCGGCTGCCGAAGCCGCTCTGGTCGAAGGCGAGGACGGCATAGCCGGCTTGGACCAAGGCGAGGATGGGGTGGAGGTCGTTGTGATAGACCCACATGTAGCCGAGCGGATAACTGTAGCCGTGAAGCCAGACGACGGTGGGCAGCTTGGCGCCTTCGGGCGTGTTGGCGGGATAGTAGAGGTCGCCACGTACGCCGGACCCGAAGCTGATGGGGCGCGAGGTGGTCTGGCCTTTCTGGGGCTCGAGCCAGCCAAAGGAATTACCACCGCGGTCGATGACCCAGTGGACGAGATCGGGCGTGACTTGCCCTGGGTTTCCGCGGGCGGCCGCCGGCAAGATTCCTCGACCGGCGGGAAGCGCGGCTGTTCCTCTGCCGGGGACGGCCCCGGGAGCGCCCCGGCCGCCGAGTAATCCGCGGCCGGCGGCGGGCGGCATCATGGATGGTTCGTCGCCGAGCATCCAATTAACCGATTTACGGATTTGATCTGCCTTCTTCTCCCAGTCCGCGACGGAGCTATTGGCGGCGAGAAGGTCGTTCGAGGCGGGCGGATAATTTTTCAGATCGACGGTTTCCTTGCTGTTGGCGCGCCAGCGATCGAAGTCCCAGGGGAATAGAAACTGGTTGGTCCAAACGCGCGTGGAGCGGCCGAATTGAATATCCAGCCAGTCCAGGCAGGCTTCCTGGTCATTGGCGCCGTGAAAGCCGGGCACGCGTAGGATGCCCAGCCGGTTGGGCTGGCCGAGCAGCTTGTAAACTTTCAGGGCGGAATAGTAGGCTTGCTCATCGCCCCAGGAATTGGAGACCTCGTCATTCAAGCCGTATTCGAGCAATGCGGCGCGCGGCGCCATCATGGCTACGAGGAGGTTGCCATCGATGGGGAGGCGGTCCTCGCGGCCGGAGAAGAAGCGGAGGCGCTGAACGAACCAAGTGGAGTAGCTGCGGGTGGTGCTCTCGATGCCCTCGCCAAAGCCGCGCTCGCCGGCCTCGCGCCAGGGCAGGACGCCGCCCACGCCGGTGCTTCCGGCGATGACGGCGGCGATGCGCGTGTCCATGGCGGCGGCGATGGCGGCCATCTTGCCATCGCGAGAATAGCCGAACATGCCGACGCGCTGCATGTCGGCGCTAGGGATGGTTGCGAGATAATCGAGCACCAGGCCGGCGGCCCAGGCGCGCCGGGGCAGCAAGGCGAAATCATAATCGGGATAAAGCTGCGCGAGGGCGGCGGCGTCATCCATGCCGTCATTGCCGGCGTATCCGCAAGAGATGTAGCCGCGGCGAAGCAGCGACGGCGCCCAACCGCCGAGGTTGGGACTGATCAAGACCGGGAAGGGACCTTTGCCATCCGGAATCATCACCTGTACGCGCATGGTTCCCTTGTCGCCGGGGCCGAATTCCAGACGCACGTTGCGGACGAGGTAGCCTTTGCCGGGCGTCTCATCGAGGGGCACGACGCGATCGAGCTTGGGCTTGGGCGGAAACGTGCCGAGATCGTATTTCTCAAAGAGTTGGCGGATCTCCGTGCGGCGGGATTGCCATTCGGCGGGCGTATGGACGGTCCTGCCGTCGAGGAAGCGCAACGGTTCGGGCAGGCCGTTGATGCGCGGCAGGGCATCGAAATCGGGCGGCAGCTCGCCGGTCTTTTGAAGCCACTGATCGAACGAGGGAACATCGGGCAGGATCTGCTGAAGCTTAGCCAGATACTCCCGCCGTTGTTCCGGCGTCATAGCCCGCGCCGGCCGCGAACCCGCCAAGCCCAACAGCATGAGCAGCAGCGCAAAAGCAGTGTTTCGCGTCATGAACCTTGCCTCCCTATTCCTGAATGAAGAACCGCGACGACACCGCGGGCAGAACCAGATGCACGGTGGTGACCGGCTGGCCGCCGGCTTCCGCCTGGGTGAACTCGGCGGCTTCCTGTCCGCCGGTGTGAGGATTCCAGATTCTCAAGTCCTTCTTGCCCCGCAACGCCACTTTCGTGTCTATGGCCGCGGAAGATGAGTTAGCGAAAAAGTAAATGTCGCGTCCGTTCTTGACTTTGTGGATGTAAGTCAAGGCGCCTTCGTATTCGTTACCGCGTCTGAGGAATCCTATGGGCTCCTGAATGTCGACATCGCGGAGGGGCAGCACCTGTTTCAAGGCGTAGTCGATGAGCCAGGGATGCGTGTTAGGAAGAAACAGCGCCTGTCCGCCGGCTTTGTTCTTCTTGATGTAATACCAGAAGACATAGAAATTCAGACGGTCCTGGGCGCGCCGTACGTCGGCTTTCAAAGGCTCGCCGGGGGAGACGCCGAAGACATCGGCAATGGCCTGCTGCACTTCCTTATCCTTGCCAAATTCCGCGGACCGCGTGGGGAGCATCCCGGTGGCGATGACCGACCCTCCCTTGTCGTAGAACTCTTTGATTTTGGCCGCGGCGGCTGCAGAGAGGGTATCGCCGGCGGGCAGGAACAAGACGCTATACTCTTCGCGGTTCTCCGGGTTGTTGAGGATGAGTTTCTTCCCATCGACGATGCAGCGTTCGACCAGGACCTCCGGGTGCAGATAGGTATAGTCGACGCGGAGGCCGCGGAAGAGTGCCTCGCCGATGTCCTGGTAGTCCATGCCGAATGCGGGACCGCCCTCCCGCGCGTAAGCCGTTTCCATGATTTGGGGAGGCTGCTCGCCATCGGCGAGCGGGAACTGCACGCCGCCGACATTGTGATACTGGGCGTGCAGGGAGGCGATGGGATAAAGCACGGCGATGTCCGAGACGTGCTTCCCATGTTGGAGCAAATAACTCAGGCGGCCGACGTAATCGTTCAGCTCAGGGCGCTGGGGCTGGACGGTGCGGGCGGGAATCTGATAGTTGATCCCCATGGCAAACTGATCCATGGCCACCTGGAACGCGATTTTCGCGTCGAGGATGCGGTAGGCGGCGAAGGTTTCAGCCCTGGCGATGGGGTGGTCATAATTGAAGGCGGCCGAGGTGACAATCTTATAGGACGGATTCGACCGCCCGTACCACCAGATGTCATCCACGGTGGGCGCGGACTGATACTGAAAGACCTTCAACAGGTCGCCATTGAGGGGCGTAGGATTGAGAGGCTCCTCCTGATCGAGATGCCCGCCGAAGATCAGATGGTGGTCGGCGCACCAGTCATTCAATCGCTTGATGAAGTTGCGCCCAAACAGCTCGGCGCGGAATCCAAACAGCGCGTTGCGGGCGGCGGCGGTCTGCGGGCCGATGTCGTACCAGAGGGCCGGGTAATACTTCATCGGCGAATAACCGTACCTGGCTTGGAAGTAAGCGTTGAAATTCGGAGTCCACATGCGATCGGCATGATGCATGGAGGGCTCATCATAGAAAGTCTGCTTGATGAGATTCCCGAAATAGGCGCCGAAGTTATCCTGGTACTTCTGGTACGTCATGGAGATGAAGGTACTCATCGCCGTTTCATCCAGATAGTCCACCACGCGAGCGGCGCCTCCGGTGAGATAGAAGGCCATGGCTTTCCAGTCACCGCCGGGCGCCTGGCAGACCAGGCGGTCTCCGGTCTTGCGGTCACTCACATCCACCAACTCGAATGTGTCCCGGTTCATCATTACGGCGCCGATGTAGATGCCGCGAGGAATCGCCAGCTCGACGCTCGCCGGCCCGGTGACGTCTTTCTCGGTCATGTTGAGGTTCTTGGCGACATACTGAGGGAACTGGGCTGCCAACTGTCCACCGACTGTGCCAGTGGGAAACGAGTAGTCGTCATACAGAATGACTTCGAGTCCCTGTTTCTTGGCTTCTTCGAGCGCCACCTTATATAGGCGGAAGTAGTCGTCGCTGAGGAACGCGACGCCCTGGCCGTTCTGCGGGCGGCCGCCGGCCTCGATGAAGAAGCCGCCGTAATTCAGCTTGGCCATTTCCCGAATGCCGGAGAGGACGTCGTTTTCGTTCAAGGTGGCCAAGTTGAAGTTCCACATGGCGTGTCCGCGGTACTCCGCCGGAGGGGCCTTGAAGATTGCGGGATCGAAGGGGCCGGCGGCATTCTGGGCCGATAAGCCAGCCGCCAGGAGAACGAGGGAAACGGCCAACCGTGACATTGGCTACACTCCTTTTTCCGTCGAACAAGTGTAGCAAATGTACGGTTGCAGCGAGTCGCCGGGAGGGCGAGAAAAGAGGGCGAGGCAGTGCCTCGCCCCTACGAGTTTGTATACTGGGCGAAGCGCGATATGGGGATGAGATCACGAGCGGAACTGTCGGTTTTCCTGAGTGGGCTGCCGCCTCCGGCGGCCGGATTGGTGCGCCTGTATCGCGGGCAGACGCGGGGGTACACGGATCCCGCTACGTCGCGGCCGAGCCTGCTGCCGGCTCTGGTCCGGCCAGGG
>PLGA01000374.1:6342-10889 GCA_003139735.1 Bryobacterales bacterium
CCCGGTTCGCGGTTTTTGGACGTGACGGCCGATCTCGACGTGGCCCTATGGTTCGCCTTGCACGAGCACCACGAAACCTGGATCGCTTTGCCGACGCGCGCCACGCCCAAGTTCGCCATGGAACGATGGTTCTTGATGGCGTGGCATACGGAGGTGACGGCAGCTTCCGGTCTGGCGCCGGTGCTCTACGTGCTCGACGCTCCGGTTTGGGATGGCAGCGGATTGCCGCGGCATGGCGAGGTGGTGGATCTGCGGGCGCTGGCGGCGGGCAAACGCCTGTCGGAGACCGCCATGCGGCTGGTGCGGCAGAGCGCGTCGCTGCTATTCGCCGGAGCGGTGGAAGATGGAGGCCCCGATCTTGGGCCGCGCGTGGTAGCGGCGATCGACCTGACGCCCGATTTCGAGGATGCCGCGGTGCGTGGCAGGACAGTGGCCGAGGTGTTCCCGCCGCCTGCGGCCGACCCGTTCTACAGCGCCTTGCTGGGCGTGCCCGCACTGCACCGCTTCAATCCGCCGCGCATGCAGCACGCTCTGGACGCGCCGTGTTACTTGAACGGCAACGAACGCGTGTGGGAAGCGAAGGGGGTCACGGTCGCGTCGGGCGCCGGCGATTCTTCCGNNGGCGGGCACTTCCATGGAGCCGGCCTTTTTGCACCCGCACTTGCTCGAGGAATGGGCGCATATCGCCGGCGAGCATTTCGAACGGTCGCTGCCGCTGCTGCTCGAAGCGCCGGTGATGACATTTTTGCCCACCGTCGAGGACGAACTGGGGCGCGGGTCGTGGCTGGAATCGGCGCTTCCCGGATGCATCGCGGATGGGATAGGCGGGCGGTCCACGGCCGACGTTTACCTGGAGTGTTCGCCGCTCGATGTCTGGTATCCCGGGAGCGGGGATTCGCGCATTGCGGTTCTGGCGGTGCGGGTTGTGCGGGAGGCCGGGGCTTATACGGCGACCATTTTTCTGACGAGTCCCGAGGGCGTGTTCAGCCACACCGAAGAGTTTCGCTTCGACGCGGAGCGGGGTTCGTTCCAGGCGACGCGGACGCCGCCGCAATCGGCCGTTTGGCTGCAGGCGCAAGCGCTGAAGGCGCTGTTCACGGCGCTCGCCGTGCTGCGGGATGCAAGCCCGGGGTTCAAGCCGCCGGCGGTTTTCAGCAGGATGTCGCGGGCGCCGGGCGGATGGTTCGAGTTTCTGCCGGGGACGCTGATGGAGCCGCAGTTGGCGATTGCCGAGGCGGTGGCGGGCACGCCGTACTTTCTGGTGCGGTCGAGGAGCGGCGGGGTGTATGCGCGCGCATCGGGCCAGGGCGACCTGGCGATCACGCCACGCGATCCGATGACGGAAATCGCCGCGCTGAGCACCTTCGCCGCGGANNGGCGGCGGCGGCAGCGGCGCAGGCGGCGCGGCGGATGCGGCCCTCGCCGATGTCCCAGGTCTTCGAGGCGCAGGCGGAGATTGTGCGCGGACGGGCGCTGTCTCTGTTGAAGCAATCAGGCGACGCGGGCGCGGCGTTCGATGGCGCAATTGCGATTCTGCGCAACCTGGAGGCGGCGGGCGATCTGCGGAGCCAAGGCGCGCTGGAGGCGATGGTCTGGACGCACGCGCTCGCGGGAGTGGAAACGGCCGAGTCGTCGGCGGATGCGATGGGGCTGCGGCAGAAACTGGGGCTGGGCGCTGGGGCTTAGGAGCCTCAGCCGGATAGGGCTGATTTCATTGGGCCAAGAGGGGCATAGGCGTTGATAAGCCCGATTCCGGCCCGTGGCGCAAGCCGCCAGGCTTGCAGAGTCGGCTGTCGAGCCGACTTTTCGAAGGCCGNNCTTATCTTAACGCCTATGGCGGACCGGGGGGCCCGCCCCACAGGACACGGGCCCCGGATCAATCGAGACGATACCCCGCACGAGCGTAGGCCCTCAATCCCGAGCCCGCCACTTTGACCGCGATTTTGTGCCGCTTGCCACTGCCGGCGTCGCCGTGGGGCGGGGGAGCGTACCCGATGACGTATTGATTCCGAAGCGCCTGTCCGATGCTGGTGGCCGCCTTGGCAATGTCCGTCTTGCCGCTGACGGCGAAACTGATCCCACCGCTCTTTTCGGCGAGGTCTTCGAGAAACAGAAGTCCCCGCTTGGCTTCCGTCATCACGATGGGCTTGGGGGGCTGCACCGGGTTGACCGCGGTGACGACGGCGATGGTATAAATCTGCGCGTCGGACTCCTCGGCGGTCCGGAGGAGATCTTCCCGGGTGTAGCGGCTGTGATTGTCCATTCCGTCGGAAATGACCAATAACGCTTTGCGGGCGCGGGCGCCGGAGCGCGACTCTTTCAAACTGTCTTCAATCGTATCGATCAACGCGGTGCTTCCGAAGGCGTCCTCGGATGCGACGCGGCTCAGAATCTCGCCGAAGTTCTGCGTGAAGCCGGAGTAGGCCCGCGGCCGCGTCGAAACCGCATTGAGGAATGCTTCGTCGGCGGGATTGGCGTCCCTCATCAAGGCCCCCAGCGATTCCTTGGCCGAGTTGAGGTCCCGTTGCATGCTGCCGCTCAGATCGAGCACGACTCCAATGGAGACGGGCGCGTCCTCCTCGCTGAACGAACGAAGCGGCTGCGCGACCCCGTCTTCGGTGAGCGTGAATGCCTCTCTTGGCAGTCCGGTGACCATGGCGCCGCGGCGATCGACCACGGTAACGGGAACCAGCACCAGGGTGGAGTCGACAGTGAAAACCGCGACCTCCGGGGTGGCGCGCTTCTGCGCCCCGGCGGGCCATGCGGCGGCGGCGGCGACGATGGCCACGGCAAAAAACCCGCCAAGCGCACGGCGCCTCCATCTTATCCAGTCCGTCATTGGGCGGTCTCCTCCAAACGATCGTGGTTCCCGCGTTTTACACCCTGTGGTGATATTCTGCATCGATTTTTCGTTTGGATCAAGACAAAAATAACTGAAATTCAGTAAGCCGCACGCCGGGTTCGAGATTTTCGGCGCGCGCGGCCTCGCGCGCGGCCTCGGCTGAACAGCCGGGAACCATCGGTGTTAAACTGTTGAAGCTGCGCAGGAAGGCGATGGGCCAGGCAAACATGACGCGCCGTTCGGTATTGGCCGCGCTGGCGGGAGCGGGATTGGCGCCGTTTCCGGGGAGGGGGGCTCAGAAAGCCGCCGCTTTCGCGCTGGTTGGCGACCGGTATCATAACTCGGACTACATCCGGACCGGTTTGACCAGGACCATCGCCAAAGAACTCGGCGTCAGCATCGACTTCACCGACGAGACCTCTCTGCTCAACGCGGAGACGCTCAACGGCTACAAGCTGCTCATCATTTTGCGCGACGGGATGCTCTGGCCGGATGGTTATGGAGGCGACGAAAGCACCAATGCCGGGTGGGTGTCCACGGGGCGGCCGAAGCTGGTTTCCGATCCGCCGGTGCCGGAGGCACGGGCCCGTTCGGAGTATTGGATGAAGCCCGAGCAAGGCAAGGCGGTGCGCGAGTTCGTGGAGGCGGGCGGCGGGGCGCTCTTCCTGCACAACACCACCAATGTGAGCCTGGCCAACGCGGACTTCCGCGACGCGATGGGCGGGGCGTACACGGGACATCCGCCCATACGGACGTTTAAGGTGAAGGTGACGAACCCGGATCACCCGATTACGCTGGGCGTCAAGGATTTCGTGGTGACCGACGAGCAGCACTACATGATTTACGACAAGGACCCCAAGTTCCTGTTCCTCGAAACCGTGAACGAAGACGGTCTCACTTATCAGAGCTACGGGGCGAAGGCTCCGGGAGGCTGGGCGTACGACTACGGCAAGGGCCGCGTGTGTTATATGTCGCCGGGACATATGCTGACCGACTTGTGGAATCCGGAGTACGTCAAGCTGCAGCACAATGCGGTGCGATGGGTAATGCGGCAGAAGGCGTAACACTGGGCAGAAAGGCGTTTTGGCCGCCGATGAACGCAGNNGCATTTTCGGGAATCGCCGGCGATATGGTGGTGGGCGCGCTGGCGGACGCGGGAGCGGACCAGAGCGGCATCACGGATGCGATCGCTTCGCTGGACGCGGGCGCCACGGTGACGTTCGAGAAGGTCAAGCGCTGCGGCCTGGGCGCTACCAAGTATCTGGTGCACGCGGCGCCGGAGCACGTTCACCGGCACCTCTCGCACATTGTGAAGACCATTGAGAAGGCCAACCTGGCGCCGCGGGCGAGACGGAATGCCATCGCGGTGTTCCGCCGGCTGGGCGAGGCCGAGGCGGAGGTGCACCAGATCTCCATCGAAAAGGTCCACTTTCACGAAGTGGGGGCGTCGGACTCGATCGCCGATATCGTGGGCGCNNCCGCTCAACGTGGGCAGCGGCACGGTGAAAACGGAACACGGCATGCTTCCCGTGCCGGCTCCGGCCACGGCGCTGCTGCTGGTGAATGCGCCCGTATATGCGCGCGGGCCGGCGATGGAGTTGACGACGCCCACGGGGGCCGCGATCGCCGCGACGCTGGCGAAATCCTTCGGCGTGCTGCCGCCAATGAAAATCGCGCGCACGGGTTACGGCGCCGGCAGCTACGA
>PLGA01000315.1 GCA_003139735.1 Bryobacterales bacterium
CGTCCTGGATCAACTATAAGGGGCGAAAGATCGTAGCCCATGGCGCAAGCCATGGGTAAAGCGCGTACGGCAGGCAGCCCCGGAGGGGCGACAGAACCGCGCCATTGATCCGCACGCCGGTTTCGATGTACTATTTGAATGCGTACAAGAATAAGGAACTCACGTTATGCCAAGACCCGCCATCGAAGACAATAGCCGGATGTCCTTGCGCATTCGCGCCGAGGACAAAGCCATGCTCCTACGGGCCGTGGCCCTGAAGCGAACCGACCTGACGGATTTCGTCCTTGGTCACGCACTGCGCGCCGCCCAGGCCGTGATCGAGGCATCCGATCGAGTGCGGCTCTCCGGCAGGGACAGCCTGCGGGTTCTGGAGCTGCTGGAGAATCCGCCGTCGCCGAACGTCAGACTCCGGGCCGCCGCGCGGGCTTTGCCGCGGCGCTCATGACCGTAACCGCCTGGCGCGAAGAGCCGATCCACAAGAAGCACAATCGCGAAGCCTGCGACTGCGGCGAGCCGGCCCTGAACGATTTCCTGCGCCGTTACGCCCGCAGAAGCCACGAACTGGGCGGCGCGAAAACTTTTCTCGCGATCGATGGCGCCGATAACCAAACCGTTCTTGGCTTCTACAGCCTAAGCCCCGCATCGGTGGAATACGCCCGCACGCCGGAGATCTTACGTCGCGGCCTGGCCCGTCACGACGTGCCCGGTTTCCGTCTCGCGCGCCTGGCCGTGGATCGCAAAGCGCAAGGACATGGGCTTGGCGGACAGCTTCTTCTCGCGGCCGGAAGACGGTGCCTGCTGGCAGCCGCCGAAGTTGGCGGCGTGGCGCTCGTCATCGACGCCAAGAATGAACGAGCGGCAAATTGGTACGCCGGCTATGGCGCTGTCCCGCTGCTCGATGCGCCGCTCACTCTGCTGCTTCCGCTCGCCACCATCCAGGCCGCGCTGAAAGCCGCCGGGAAATACTGATTTGCATCCTCCCGTCCCCTGCCATAAACTGGTCTCGCAAGTCCTAAATCGCGAATCTGAGGCTCGTGAATGCGCATGCGAATCAAATCGACCCGCCTCGTCTCTCTCCTGGCCCTGCCGTTGCAAATCGCTTACGCGCAGGGCACGGCGCCCACATTCCAACTCACCGTCGGCCAAGCCACCTACACGCTCCTCGGCCGCGATCCGGCGCGGGGCGGCGTCACCACCATCCCCACCGTGCTCGTTCCCATCACGCTCTCGTTTGAATCGAGAAAGACCGGCGGCAAGCCTTTCCTCATGGACGCCGCCCCGGACGTCCCGCGCGTCCTCGCCTCGCCCGTCTTCTCCAAGTACGCGTTTTCCAACGGCGGCTCCACGCAATATGGCGACGCGATGCTGCGCACCACCTTCCCCAAGGCGGAGGGTTGGCATACGCTGTTCGGCAAGCCGGAGGTGAAGCCCATGAAGATCGCCGTCCCCGCCGGCTACGGCTACATCCTAACCTCAAAAAAGACCGGCGGTTCCTTCGCCGTCCTCGACGTCGAGTTTCTGCAAAAGGAACTCTTCAAGCAGCTTCCCAAACAGGAGGGCAAGCTCGTCGTCGCCATCACGCATAACGCCACCTACTACACCGAGGGCGACGCCACGTTGTGCTGCTCCTGGGGAACGCACGGGGTCGATTCCGCCACCGGAAATTCCTTCGTGCTCGGCTCCTATCTCCACGCCGCGCCCGCCGTCGTCGAGGACGGCGACGTGCAGCCTCTCACCGAGCAACTTGGCGAGTTCGTCAACGATCCGCTGCACGATCCCCTGGTCCGCGGCGTACCCGGCGTCCGACCCGGCAACGCCGTCCCCAACTGGTTGCGGCCCGCTTCGATGCCTGCCGGAGATCAGGGCCCCTGCGGCGGCGCCGGAGTCGCCACCAGTTACTTCCTTCTCGAACCCACCAATACCAACCCCAAGAACAATATCCCCGCATCCAGGGCCTATGTCGCCCAAGTGGGCGGCGCCGCCTATCACCTGCAAGACGTCGCCCTGCTGCCCTGGTATACCGGCGCCGCGGAGGGTCTTGGCGCCATTTACAGTTTTCCGGACGCGCGCGCGCTCCCCGATCCTGCCAAGGCGTGTCCGGCCGGCCGCGGACGCGCCGGCGGGGCCGCACCGCCTCAGCCTGCCGTCGCGCCGGTCCCGTTCAGCGGCTCGCCTAACGGCCATCTCCTCATCGGCTACACCAACGGCTTCGCGGGCGCCAACTCCTCAATCCGCGACGTCTCCCCGCAATGGGACGTCATCATCGTGTCCTTCGCTACGCCGGATCGCAATGCGCCGGAAGGGACCATGCGGTTCCGCACGCTCACCACACCGGCCGCCGACCAGTTCAAAGCCGACATTGCCTACAAAAAGAGCCAGGGCAAGAAGGTCATGATCTCGCTCGGCGGCGGCGGCCTGAACTTCACGTTCGCTAATCCCGCGAGCGTTTCGGCTTTCGTCTCCTCCGTCGGCAAAATCGTCGCCGACTACGGCTTCGACGGCGTCGATATCGATCTCGAAACCCCGTCTCTCGACCTCGATCCCGGCGATGCGGACTTCAAGCATCCCACCACCCCATCCACCGTGAATCTCATAGCGGCCCTGCGCCAGTTGCGCGAGCGTTTCGGCCCCGGCTTCATGATCAGCCTGGTGCCCGAAGGCACGCAGATCCCCTCCGGCTGCCCTACCTATGGCGGCCAGTTCGGCTCCTATCTGCCCATTACCTACGCCATCCGCGACATCCTCTCCTTTATCGATGTGCAGAGTTACAACACGCCCCCGCTCGAAGGTCTCGATGGCGAAATCTATCAGCCCGGCTCCGTGGACTATCACGCCGCCATGACGGAACTCCTGCTCCACGGGTTCAACGTGGCGGGCGATCCCAAGCAGTTCTTCCCGCCCCTGCCGGCCGATAAGGTGGCTGTCGGCTTCCTGACCGGAGACACCACGCCCGCCATCGTCAATCAGGCTATGGACTACATCATCGCCGGCAAGCCCCCCGCCGGGACTAAGTACAAGCTGCGCGCGCCCGCCGGCTACCCCGGCATGATCGGCGCCATGTTCTGGAACCTCGACGACGACCGCCGCGGCAACTTCGCCTACTCCAACGCCGTCGGCCCGCAACTCCACGCCTATCCGCCAGGTGTGCCGTAGGCCCCGATCGGAGCCGCGACCGTGAGGGA
>PLGA01000620.1 GCA_003139735.1 Bryobacterales bacterium
CGGCCCAGTTCCTCGGCCAGGCGCGTGGCCGGGACCGCGTAAATGCGGTCGCCGGGAGCGATGTTGTCCACGCGCACCAACTCCCGCTCGATGATCAGGATGCCGCCCGGCTTCACTTCCGGCGAGAACCGCGCGTAGGCTTCCTGCGACATCGCCACCAGGATGTCCGGCTGGGTGATGTACGGATACAGAACCGGCTCCCTCGACAGGATCACCTGGGCGCTCGAAGAGCCTCCCCGCGCTTCCGGGCCAAAGCTCTGCGTCATGGCCGCATAGCCGTCCTGAAAGATGGCGGCGGCCTTGCCGATCACCGCCGCGGCGAGGATCACTCCCTGGCCGCCGAATCCGGCGATCCGAATCTCCGTTAGCATTCGCTGCAGCATGCTTCCTCCGGTTCCACGTAACGGTCGCCCAGCGACTCGATCATTTGCGCCTTAAGCAACTCGAGGTAGTCGGGACGCTCGCGGTCCACGAATTTGCCGACGACGATTTCGCCGGTCTTCGAAAGCGTGCACTCGCCCGTGGGCGCGCCGTTGCGGACCTTGCTCTTCGCCTTGTAATCCTTCATGGCATCCAGGCCGTCGCCCATCTTGTTGCGCCGCTGGTAGAGCGTCGGGCAGGGCGAGATGACTTCGATAAAGCAGAAGCCCTTCTTCTTGAGGACCTCTTCCATGGAACGCGCGAGTTGCTTCACGTGGTAAGTGGTCCAGCGCGCCACGTAGGAGGCTCCGGCGGCTTCGGCCAGGGCCACCAGGTTGAATGTCGGCTCGGAAACGCCATAGGGCGAGGTGGCCGTGATGGCCGTAGCAGGCGTGGTGGGGGCCGTCTGGCCGCCCGTCATGGCGTAGATCATGTTGTTCACGCAGATCACCTTGAGATCCATATTGCGGCGCGCCGCGTGAATGAAATGGTTCCCGCCGATGGCGAAGAGGTCGCCATCGCCCGAGTAAACCACCACCTGTAGCTCGGGATTGGCCAGCTTAAGCCCGGTGGCGAAGGGAATGGCGCGGCCGTGCGTGGTGTGGAACGAATCCAGGCGCGCGTAACCGGCCACCCGGCCGGTGCATCCGATGCCGGAAACGATGGCCACTTTGTCCAGATTCGCCTTGGAATCGAGCAGCGCGCGCGTGAAGCAGTTGACGGTAGTGCCGATGCCGCATCCGGCGCACCAGATGTGCGGCATACGGTCCATGCGCAGGAACGGCTCAACCGGGTTGCGGGCGCCTTCGGGGATTTCGTAGGGGATTTCGAGCGTCGCTTCGTTCATTGGGCCGCCTCCACAATGGCCTTTAGAATGGCTTCGGGTTTGTGTACCGTGCCGCCCGCGTGCGATACCGGGATCACCTTGGCCTTGCCGGCCGCGGCCCGCTCCACTTCGTAGACCATCTGGCCCAGGTTGATCTCGGGCACGACGAAAGCCTTCACGCGTCCCGCCAGCTCACGGATGCGCTCGGCGGGAAACGGCCATGCGGAAATCAGCCGGAACTTGCCGGCGCGGATGCCGCGCTGCCGCGCCATCTGCAAAGCGCGCTGCGCCACGCGCGAGGTGATTCCGTAAGAGACCACCACCACGTCGGCGTCGTCAAGCCCCTCGGTCTCGCACAGGGCGCGGCCGTTGGCCAGCGGCTTCAGCTTATCCAAAAGGCGGCGCACCAGGCGATCCTGCGTCTCCACGTTCATGCTCGGATAACCGCGCTCGTCGTGGGTCAGGCCGGTGACATGGAAACGGTAGCCGTCGCCCGCTTTCACCATATCGGGGACCATGTCGCCCTTAGGTTCGAATGCCCGGAACTCCTCGGGCGGTTGGGTGGTGTAGCGCCGGGGAGTGACGGCGATCTTCTCCGCCTCGGGGATGACCACCTTTTCCGTCATGTGGCCGACGCACTCGTCGAGCATCATCATGACCGGCACGCGAAATTCCTCGGACAGGTTGAAGGCCGTGATGGTGAGGTCGAAGCACTCCTGCGGCGAGTTGGGACAGAGCGCGATAATGCCGTAATCGCCGTGCGATCCCCAGCGCGCCTGCATCATGTCCGCCTGCGCCGGCAGGGTGGGAAGGCCGGTCGAAGGACCGCCGCGCTGCACGTTGACGAAAACGCAGGGCGTCTCAGTCATGGCTGCGTAGCCGATGTGCTCCATCATCAGCGAAAAGCCCGGTCCGGAGGTGACGGTGAACGCCTTCGCGCCGCCCCACACGGCCCCCTGAATGGTGATGGAAGCGGCCAGTTCGTCTTCCATTTGGATAAAAATACCCCCAACGGTGGGGATGCGGGAGGCGAACCGTTCGACCACCTCGGTGGATGGCGTAATGGGATAACCTGCGGCAAATCGCGCACCTGCTGCGAGGGTTCCCTCACAACAAGCGTGGTCACCGTCGATAAAATGAACACCTGTCAGCACGCCTCTAGGGTCAGCGTGCATAGCGCCCCCCGAAGATGGCGAAGTCCGGGCAGTACATGCCGCACAGGTCGCAGCCGCTGCACTTCTCCGCCGAAACGATGTGCGGTGGATGGTAACCCTTTGAATTGAAAGCAGAAGACAGAGCCAGGACGCGCGTCGGACAAAACTCCACGCAGAACCCACAACCCTTGCACCGCTCGGCCGTAATGGCGACAAAACCTTTAGCCACGAAAACCCTCCAAATAGGACTCGGGTGGTGGGGTTGCACGCTGAGGGCCACGGCGCGAGGAACCTTTCCGCATCCGCTGGCTTCTAAAGAGACATGCGGATTGTTCCAATGCTCGCCGCATTCGTGCTCGGAGCCGCCTGCGCATCCGCGCAGCCGGAACCCACCGCCGGGCAGGCGCGCCGCCTGCTGCAATCGCAGAGCCTTCTCAATAAGGCCTGGGGCGCGTGGTATGCCGGCGCCTCCCACAACCCTGCGCTGCGCGAGCCGCTCCTTGCGGCGCTCCGCAAAGCCCGGTCTCTGAGCGGCTCCGCGCGCGACAGCAAAGCCTACGCATACGTCCAGGCCTTGTTTGACGCGCTCATCCAGATTCCGGGCGTGGTCCCGAGCGAGGTCATTCTGCCGTTTGAAGCGAATTGGCGGCCAGAGATTCTGATCCTGCTCAGCCGCGATCCCCGCGGCGCCGAAAGCGACCTGCTGGCCATGCGCGAACGCTCCATGCCGGAACCGGAATGGTACGCGGTCAACGCGCTGCTTTTCGCCATGAATTCGAAGCCCTTCTTCCAAAAAACGCTTCAGGAGATTCAGATCACGCGCCAATTTGTGATCCAGGATCATCTGGCGGTCTGGTGTGGGGGCACAACGGGGTGCGCCGTCTCAACCCGCAGCTTCCCCAAGGGGTTCCCGCCGATCGCGCTATACCAGTTCCCGGAAACGTGGGGCGAGACGGCGCAACCCGGCGACACTCTGCTCCTCGGTGGGCCGGTTGCGATCTGCTACCGCCGGACCGTGGTCCCCGCCGATGGAACTGCCGAGTGGAGCGAGTGTAAGGCTAACCCAACGGGTACCGGGCCTCGGCAGGTCCATCTGGCGCAGCTCTTCTCGGCGATCGACCTCCTTTCGGAGCGGCAGTCGGAGGAATTATTCCACCCCTGGACATTCATTAACTGGCACGGCATTGCGCAGGCGGCGGCCGAAATGGACAAATCGCTGGCTGAACAGGCTGCGTCGATTCAAGCCCTGGTCGAAAATGCGCAGAAGCGAGGCTTGGTGCAAGCCTCGGGGATGCGCCTCACAATTAACACCACGGTCAATGACGTTCGAGAGAATCGGAGCGATCCCTTGCCGGCTATCGCCTCGCGCGAAATCGTCATCCCTTAGAAGCTTTGTAGCGGAAGCATCCGGTCAGATGGTCGTTCACCATGCCCACCGCCTGCATGAACGCGTAACAGATCGTGGAACCCACGAACGTGAAGCCGCGTTTCTTGAGGTCCTTGCTCATGGCGTCGGATTCCGCGCTGCGCGCTGGCATGTCCTCCATCCGTCGCCATGCGTTCTTCAGCGGACGCCCGCCGGTGAATCGCCATACATAGGCGTCGAAAGAGCCGAACTCCTTTTGGACCGCCAGGAAGGCCCGCGCGTTTCGTACCGCCGCCGCCACCTTCAGCCGGTTGCGCACAATCCCCGCATCGGCCATCAGCGCCGCAGTCTTGTTGTCGCTGTAGCGGGCGATCTTGCTCGCGTCGAAGCCGTCGAAGGCCGCGCGGTACGCCGGACGCTTCTTGAGAATCGTCGCCCAGCTCAGGCCCGCCTGCGCGCCTTCCAGGATCAGAAACTCGAACAGCGCGCGGTCGTCGTGCACGGGTACGCCCCATTCGCGGTCGTGATACTCGATCATCAAAGCGTCGCGGGCCCAGGCGCAACGCGCGGGTTCGCTCATACGAACAACCTCCCCACCCGGCGGGCTACTGCGCGATCACCGCTGTGAAGCCGGTCGCGAGACGCTGTGGGGCGGTCTTCACGTGCAGCACGCCGCGCCGATCCGCTGCGTCGTAGAGCCAGCCCTCCGCGGCGGCGTTAAATGAAGCGCGCACCTTGGTCTGTGCGGCGCGATCGCCGGTGGACACGTCAAACACGGGCAACTGACGGCCGCCCACGGTGACGCGCGCCGGTTTGGCCGGCAGGTGGACGTCGAGCACATAAGAGCGGCTGGCCGGCATGCCGGCAAACTGGCCGCTGGCAGCGCCGACCTTCACCGTGACGGTCTCGCCCGGCGTGTCGAGCGCGAACGGCGCCTCCATCTCGATCGGCGTGCGCGCGGACTCGCCCTTCCGGTAGGCCTGCGTCACGCCGTCGTCCTCATACATTTCAAAGCGCGACTTGCCGAACGGATACAGGTCGAGTGTGACCGGGTCCTTGGGCTTTTCCCCGTCGTATAGCATTTCCGGGTACATCGGAATAATTGCGCCGGCGCGCACGAACATCGGCAGCTTGTCGAGCGGCGCAGCGTAGCTGTTGAGCGTCATCGACCCGTTGAACTCCGCGCCGTCCCAGTAGTCTATCCACTTTCCGGCTGGCAAGTAGATGTCATTGCGAATCGGCGAGTCCTCGTAGACCGGGGCGACTAGCAGGGATTCGCCGGACATGAACTGATACTGCGTCCGCTTGGACCAGGTCGCGGGGTCGTCGGGAAACTCGAGGACCATCGCGCGGACGGTAGGCACGCCCGTGTCGTAAGCCTCGCGCGAATACTTATAGAGATACGGCGTCAGGCGCATCTTCAACTTCATGTATTTGCGGTTGATCGTCGTGTAGGGCTCGCCGAAGATCCACGGCTGCTTCATGTTGTTGGTCTGCTTTGACCAACCGCTGATGATCATCCACGCGGGCGTCAGCGCCTTCCACTGGAGATCGCGCACCTGCGTCTGCGCGCCGCCGCCATAGATGCCGTCCACATCGCCCGTCGCCGCATTGAAGCCCGACAGACCGGCGCCGATCACCGTCGGAATGTGGAAGCGGATGTACTCCCAGTTACCCGTTTGATCGCCCGACCAGATGGTGGCGTAGCGCTGGCCGCCCGCCCAGGCGCACGTGGTCCAGACGAACCCGCGCGAGTCGGCGTTCTTTTCGATGCCTTCGTAAGCGTCGCGCATGCCATTGAGCGCGAACTGATATCCGCGGCCCACCCACGCGACATCGAGCTTCATCGCCCGCGACCCGTAGTCGCGAACTTCCGTGGCGATGCGCTCGAGGCCATTCTCGGTCCAAAGGCCCGTCACGAACCCGAGCGGCTTCAGCGCCTGAATGGTCGCCGGCAGGTCGGTGTAGCCGCATCCGTAGCCGTCATTGGGAAGAATCCAGCCGCCGGGCATATCGTTGTCGCGATATTTCTGGGCCACGCGGGAAACCACGTCAATCGTCTTGCCGGTCTTGTTGTAGCAGTCGGAATCGCCAAACTCGAGACCCCATCGTGGCATCATGAACGGCCGGCCGGTGATGAGCGTATAGCCCTCGAGAATCTCCTTCAGCGACCCCCTGAAGTAGTAGGCGTCGAAGCGCGATTCGTCGTGCGAGGCGGTAACCGGCGATCGAAAGTCGTACGCGCCGGGCGTCATCGTATTGCGGAACACGCCGTAGCCCGCGGTGCTCATGTAGAACGGCGCGGGGTTGGGCGTAGTCCCGTCGCCCCATCCGCGCGTGTTGAGGCGGATGTTCACCGTAGTATCGCGATGCGAGAAGTAGCCGTTCTGCATCCCGCCGCCGTAGAAGTTCTCGTTGTCGCCGCGGCGCAGCGTCTGAACGGTGGAGGGTCCGTACGTAATTGGCTTGGTTTCCTGCCAGATCGCGATGGCGTTGGTTTTGTCGAACATCGCAAATCGCAAGGGACGTTTGTACACGCGCAGAACCACGGCCGGAGTTTCGACGCGATAATAGTCGCCGGCGTCGCGGGACGCGAAGGCGATCGGCGCGCCGCGATAAACCACGATTTGCGCGTCGGCCGCATTGGGCTGCGCATCGGTGAACTGCCCATCCGGCCCGAGCCAGAGGCGCACGATGTCATTCCTGTAGAAGATGACGCGAACCTGATCGGCGCCGGCGCTGACGGTCGCGACATTGTCCTTGACGTCAAACGCCGTGACGTCGCCGAGCGTGACACTGCGGCCGCGCGGCGGCCCTGCGGCGCCGCGGCCTCTACCGGCCTGCCCGCCAACCGGCGCGGCGGTCTGGGGTGGGGATGTCGGCGGATTCTGCGCCAAAACCAACGGAACAGTCGCAACCATGAACAACAAAGCAAGCGAGGGGCGCCGCGATCTCATTTGGGAATTGTAACTTACAGTGGGGCAGGCCATCGTTT